>DAOQVG010000163.1:0-5117 GCA_035341435.1 Smithellaceae bacterium | reverse complement strand
GCCACCACAGCAGCACTTCGACGAGACAGGTCACGATAAGAATGACGCGCAATTCGAGCGCGGCCCGATCGATACCTTGCACGCGTTCGAGTGCAACGGCGAGCGCGACGCGCAGCAACTCCTGTTTTATCGCATGTGCTGCGCCACCGTTGAGCAACGTCGTCCACACCGCGCGATGTTCGTTGACGTGCCCAAACAGCACGGTGAACGCGGCCAGAAAGTTCTGGTTGTCCAGCACGGGCAGCGAAGTCTCGACGAGAAACAGCACCTGCTGCCTGCCGAGATCGGCGAGCAGCGCATCCTTGGTGGCGTAATGCCGATAAAAAGTCGCGTAACCGGTGCGCGCCGCGGTGGTGATGTCGCGCACGAGAATTTCTTCCAGCGGCTTTCCCAGCGCAGTGCCGGGCGGCAATTGCATAATTCCCGTATTGTCGTCGCCGACTTCCAACTCTTCTTCCGAGCAGAGCATGCCGTCCGATTTTTCCCCGCGCAAAACTGTTGATTTAATCGTATAACCGCCGGGTATTGTCGCTCCGACTTTCGCCAGGGGCACAATGTCGCCGGCCTTAATGTTTTTGGCGCCGCAGACGATCGGATATGTCTGGATGGAGTCGGTTACTGCACAGAGACACAACTTGTCAGCCGACGGATGAGGTTTTACGGAAAGAATTTCAGCGGATACAACTCCGGTAAACGCAGGTTTAATTTGTTTTATTTCATCAACTTCCAAACCGGCCATAGTGAGGGCGTCAGCCAGTTCGGTGGGAGTCATCTCAACATCTACATAATCTTTGAGCCATTTGAGACTAACCAGCATAAAGAAAGGCTCTCCTAAAATTGTCTAAGGAAGCGAATGTCGTTTTCGAAAAATAATCGAATATCAGAAATGCCGTATTTCAGCATCGCAATACGTTCCAGGCCGAGGCCAAAGGCAAAACCGTTATAAATTTCCGGATCATATCCGACATTCTTAAATACCGCCGGATCAACCATACCCGATCCCAGAATTTCCAGCCAACCGCTCTGCCCGCACACCCGACATCCCTGTCCGCCGCACATTACACAACGGATATCCACTTCCGCCGATGGTTCCGTGAAGGGGAAAAAACTGGGGCGGAAACGCAGAACTGTCTTTTCACCAAATACCTTCTTGAGAAAGGCAGTCAAAATACCTTTTAAATCGCCGAAACTGATCCCTTTATCGACAAGCAATCCCTCTATCTGATGAAACATCGGCGTGTGGGAAACATCGGAATCAGGGCGGTATACTCTGCCGGGAGATAAAATACGCACCGGCGGTTGCACTTTTTCCATCACCCGCACCTGAACCGGCGAAGTATGTGTGCGTAAAACTATATTTTCTTCGATATAAAAAGTATCCTGCATATCCCGCGCCGGATGATCCTTGGGGATATTGAGAGCTTCAAAGTTATAATAGTCAAGCTCTATTTCCGGACCTTCGACGACGGAAAAACCGAAAGATGCAAAAATGGCGCATATTTCACGGCGCACTTGAATTACGGGATGGATACGGCCGCAGGGAACGAAACGTCCGGGCAGGGTAACATCTATTTTTTCTTTCAGCAGGATGTCTTCTTTTTTTCGGCTGGACTGCAGTTTAAGGACATCCTCAATTTTGGAATTCAGGACGTCCTTCACTTCATTACAGCGCTTTCCGAACAAGGGTTTATCTTCATCAGGAACCTGAGAAATATTTCTCAAAAGTCCCGTCAGAAGTCCCTTCCGGCCTAAATATTTCGTTCTAACAGCAAGAATCTGCTCTTCGCTTGTCGCCGCTGCCAATTCGGCCAGAGCATCTTTTTCCAGCTGCTGAAGCTTTGCAATCATGCCGCCTGCTCACTACTTGCCGCCGCTACAATCCGGGCAAACCCCTGGGGGTCATTGACAGCGAGTTCCGCCAATATCTTCCGATCCAACACGATACCGGTCTTCTTCATGCCATCAATCAAACGGCTGTAAGTAATGTTATTGAGGCGGGCAGCTGCATTAATACGCGCAATCCACAACTGACGGAAATCACGCTTTCTCGCCCGGCGGTCGCGGTAGGCATATTTCATCGCCTTGTTAACAGCTTCGGTAGCTGTCCTGATGAGGCGGCTGCGGGCTCCAAAAAAACCTTTCGCCAGTTTTAATATCTTTCTTCTTTTCTTGCGGGCAGTGACACCCCTTTTTACCCTTGACATTTCCTCTTCTCTCCTAGTCTAAAACAATTATAATAATTCAGGCGTTTTATAGATCTTATAGATAAGGAATCAGCCTCTTGATTTCTTTCAAGTTGGCGGAATCAACCAGCGTTGCTCTCCTTAAAGCCCTTTTTCTCTTCGTCGTTTTCTTGGTGAGGATATGACTGGCAAAAGCCTTATTACGTTTAACCTTTCCACTAGCGGTCAACGAAAAACGTTTGGCAGCCCCCCGATGAGTTTTCAGTTTTGGCATCAAATCACCTCTTTGTCATTATTACTATTGCTGTTTATTTTTTTGGTGAAACTATCATAACCATGTTGCGCCCCTCAAGCCTGGGCTCCTGGTCAATAATGCAGTCATCGGCCAGTTCATTCTTAATTTCATTCATAATCCGGCGGCCTATGTCGGTGAATGCAATCTCCCGTCCCCGGAATAAAATTGATATTTTTACCTTATCCTGCTTTTCTAAAAATTTCTTTATATGTTTGACCTTGACCTGTACGTCGTGCTCCTCTGTTTTCGGTCTTAACCTTATTTCCTTGACATGAATAACCGCCTGACTTTTCCTGGCGTCATGCTGTTTTTTACTTACGCGGTAACGGTATTTACCGTAATCCATTATTTTACAAACAGGCGGCTCGGCAGTAGGTGAAACCTCTACTAAATCCAAACCAACTCTCTCAGCATTGGCCAACGCTTCCTCCAGGGTAATAACCCCCAGCTGTTTGCTTTCAGCGTCAATCACCCGAACGTTGGCTGCCTTTATCTCCCTGTTGATTCTTAAATCTTTAGCTATATGTCACCTCCTGATGCGAATAAGCTCTACTTCTTTTTTTCGCACATTTCGCGTACAAGCGCAATAAAATCAACTACTGACAATGCCCCCAGGTTTTTACCGTCCCGGGCCCGCGGGGCCACGGTACCAGCCGCCATTTCCTTGTCCCCGATTACCAGCATGTAAGGGATTTTTTGCATCTGCGCCTGTCGAATTTTATATCCCAGCTTTTCATTTTCAAAATATTTTTCACAGCGGATATCCGCAGCGACAAGTTTATCATAAACTTCCTGGGCGTAGGGGATATGCTTATCCGTGACGGTCAACACAGTGCACTGCACAGGTGAAAGCCAAACCGGGAACGCGCCGGCGTAATGCTCGATAAGCACGCCCATAAACCGTTCAACCGCGCCTAAAATTACTCTATGCAACATAACCGGCCGATGTTTTTCTCCGTCGGCGCCAATATAACTCAAATCAAATCGTTCCGGCAGTGTAAAATCACATTGAATCGTCGCACACTGCCATTTCCTCTTCAAAGCATCTTTCAGCTTAAAATCAATTTTAGGGCCGTAAAATGCGCCATCGCCGGCGTTTATATCATAAGTAATTTTGTTATCCTGAAGTGCATTCTCTAAAGCAGATGTAGCCAGCTCCCAATCAGCATCCGATCCAATAGAGTGCTCCGGGCGGGTGCTTAATTCCACTTCATATTCAAATCCGAATATTCCCATGGCATAATTTACAAAATCTGCAATTGCCCGGATCTCGGAATTTAATTGCTCCGGAGTGCAAAGTATATGGGCATCATCCTGGGTAAATTGTCTGGCGCGCAGCAAACCATGCAAAACTCCGGTCTTCTCGTGGCGGTGGACTGTTCCCAGTTCAAAAAAGCGCAAAGGCAAATCACGATAACTGCGAATCTTGGATTTATAAATCAGCATGTGGGACAAACAATTCATCGGCTTAATGCCATAAGCCTGCTCATCCACTTCCGTAAAATACATATTTTCCCGATAATGATCAAAATGACCCGACTTTTTCCAAAGATCAACCTTGAGTATCTGAGGGCCCATGACCATGTCATAGCCGCGTTTTAAGTGCTCTTTCCGCTCCCACTCCTCAATAATATAACGCAGCAGCATTCCTTTGGGATGGAAAATAATCAAACCGGGACCCGCTTCCTCGTTTACCTGGAACAGATCCAGTTCCTTGCCTAACCGGCGGTGGTCTCTCTTTTTTGCTTCCTCGATTAACCTTAAATGTTCATTGAGCGCTTCTTCATCCGCAAAACCGGTACCGTAAATGCGCTGCAGCATCTTATTTCTTTCGTCGCCACGCCAATAGGCGCCGGCAACGCTCAACAGCTTGAAAGCTTTGATCATGCCGGTCTGCGGCAGATGCGGCCCACGGCACAAATCAATATAATCGCCCTGCTTATAAAGACTGACCGTTTTCACATCCGCGGGCAAGTCGTTAATCAGCTCCACCTTATAACTCTCGTCCCGACGGGCGAAAAGGCTCGCGGCCTCTTCCCGGGAAATTTCTTCGCGAATAAAAGGATGATTGGCGGCAACGATTTCCCTCATGCGCTTTTCAATTTTTTCGAAATCTTCGGTAGTAAATGTATCTTTATATTCGAAATCATAGTAAAAACCATCTTCGATGGCGGGGCCGATACTGACCTTTGCACCGGGGAAAACATCCTGTACAGCTTGAGCCATAACGTGAGAGATACTATGGCGTAAAACAGACAAACCTTCCTTGGAAGCAATATCAATTAAGTCCAGCGAGGCATTTTCGTCAAGAGGATGACTCAAATCCACAGCTACGCCGTTGATTTTTGCGGCAACGGTAGAACTCAACGCTTTCTTGTTCCAGGAAGCAATAGCATCCTTCACAGTGGTACCCGCGGGAAGGACCGCTTCATTTTTGTCGGGATAAATAACTTTAATATTCATAACTTATAATTTAAAACATCATTGGTTGTTTGTTGTACATCCGCCTCATTTTAAAAAGGGCATCACCGTTTCGCTGATGCCCTTTATTTAATTCGGCATTTTCCAACCTTTAGGATAAAAAAATGGTAGGCAAGCAGGGATTTGAACCCTGGACATCCACCGCGTCAGGATGGCGC
>DAOQVG010000162.1:0-5162 GCA_035341435.1 Smithellaceae bacterium | reverse complement strand
TCCCCCTCTGGCTCGGTTACTGTCTTGCCGTCGACGCCGCTGTTTTTTTTCGTAAGGGATCATCTCTTTTTTCGCGGGATCTCGGCGGGTATGTCGGAATGTATCTCATTTCTGCTCTGGTCTGGTGGGTCTTTGAGTTTATCAACTGGCGAACTGCCAACTGGATCTATCTGGGAGAGGAAAATACGGGCCCGATCGGTTTTTTTGTGCTGTCTTCTTTCAGTTTTTCGACGGTTATTCCCGCAGTTTTCGGCACTGCGGAACTGGTCGCAACTTTCCGCCCGATCCGGAACCTGAAATCGAGCCGCCCTTTGCTGCTGACGCGCTCATCTTTGACAGTCATGTTCGCCTCCGGATGGGTGATGCTGGCATTGCTCTTCATCTGGCCGAAATATTTTTTCCCTCTCGTCTGGATTTCGGTCTTTTTTATCCTGGAGCCCATCAACGCCCGGCGGGGATATCATACACTAACCGGATTTCTTGCCGAGGGCGACTGGCGGCCCGTCGTCGCGCTGTCAACCGGCTGCCTTATCTGCGGCTTTTTCTGGGAAATGTGGAATTTTTTCTCCTACCCCAAGTGGATTTATGAAATTCCCTTTGTCGGCTTTCTAAAGATCTTTGAGATGCCGCTCCTGGGATACGGCGGCTACATCCCTTTTTCCTGGGAACTTTTCGCTTTCTACCACCTCATCCTGGGACTTTGGGGCAGACGTTCTTCCGTTGATTATGAAGCTTTACGTACAGTGTGATTTCTTTTTTCATATTTGATAAAGTAAATTTGTCAGGCTGTATCCGGTCAAATAGCCTTTCCTAAAGGCCTGGGGTTCCAATTATCCCCGCCGGGAACGACAAATAACTTTTTTGCAACAGTGAAAGGAGGGCATCAAAGATGAATATGCACAAGTTACAGAAGTTCTGCGCATTATTGGGGGTACTGTTCCTTCTGGTTATGTTTTCCACATCCAATGCTTTTTCCTGGGGATCGGCAACGCACGCCTTTATCGATGACCAAATAGGCAAAAAATTACCGCTCCAAAACCTGAATGAAATTTACGGTGGCATGGCGGCCGACATCTTCAACTTCTATCCGGATGTTCTTCAAGAGGGCACAGCAAACAATTACATGTATATCCAAACACATTATAACTCCTTGGAATTGTGGTCGGAAGCAAAGAAGGCCACAAACCTGGGTAAAGCCCTGGCCTTTGGCTTTGCAAGCCACGCCAACGGCCAGCTTTGGCCTCCCTACGCTAATGTTTTCGCCGGGGCTGATTACAAAGCACATGGCCCCACTGGAAATGATTATGGCTATTACGTCATCGACAAGGCAGCAGTTTTGTGGGACATATTGAAACTTCAACCTGAGATTCAGTCCCTGAATCTGGATGAAGAAACGGGTCTGTCTATCTCGCACAATATCATCGAATTTGCGATAGACATCATGGTGGTCTACGAAATGCCCGACGGTAAAAGGATCGGGAATAAGTTGATTAACTCCGCCCTGCTTAGGAGTCCCGAGTTTCCGGTTCTTCTGGTTAAAGCTTATGCTGATGGTCTTGCCTCCGCTCTTGGCATGACCCATTTTGAGGCAGCTAATACGATCATTGCCGCAGAAAGAAATTTCAGAAAAACAATATTGATTTATGGGCAGGGCCTGGTCCAGCAAAGCGAAAACGAAGCTATAAATTATGTAGCGTCATTATTGTCCCAACTTGGTTATGACGTTTATGAAATATCAGTGTCCACGGAGGTTGTTAAAAGTGCAATCATTGGCGCACAGGCTTTGTGCCGCCCTGATTACACAGCTAAAATCCGGGAGACAAAAAAATTTGTCAGGGACCAGATGGCTAACGCCGGAATTGCGTATTGATACGTCTCTGTCACTTCAATTTCATTTAAAATGATAGGGGGGCCGGAAAGGCCCCTTTATTCACTTAGCTTGTAAAACACCAACTCCTCTTGAAAAAGATTACATAATGTTCTAATCTCCTCTCATTGGATAGATGTAAAGAATAGCTATTCTCGGACATCCACATGGCTTTGCACCATATGTTATAATTAAGGGGCAAAGAATTGATTGAAGGAGTTTTGTATGCCAATTTATGAATATCAATGCGGAAAATGCGGTGCGGTGAACGAATTTATTGTGCTGGACAAGAACGAAGCGCTGCAATGCAAGTCGTGCAGTAGCACTGATCTTAAAAAATTGATGTCGGCGCACAATACAATTGTATCATCCCCGTCTCCGTTTCCGGCCGGAGGTTGCTGCGGTTCCCCCGATATGTGCGGAACAGCCGGTTCCTGCGGCATGCGCGGGAGTTGCTGCGGGGAGATGGATTGAGCGCAGCGAAAACACCATTTATTATTGACAAGATCACAAAAAACAGATTGAGTAACTACTATGAAATATGAAGGAAATATATACCGTCCTCCCAGCGAGGCCTATAGCCTGCTGATACAGGTAACAGTTTCATGTTCTCATAACCGTTGCACTTTTTGCAACGCTTACAAGGGAGTAAAATTCCGAATTAAAAGCCGGGAAGAGATTCTGGAGGATATTATTGAAGCCGGCCGGTACAGCCTGCATCACCCGATCAGGAAGATATTTCTTTGTGACGGCGACGCCCTGATCATTCCCCAAAAAAGGCTGGTGGAGATTCTCGAACAGATACGTCAGCATATCCGGGGAGTGGAGCGTGTGGGAATTTTCGGCAATGTTAAAAGCATTCTGCGCAAGTCGGTTGATGAGTTGAAGGTTTTGAAGGAACTGGGTTTGGGTATCGTTTACCTGGGAGTGGAGTCGGGAAATGATGCCATTTTGCAGGCTACGCACAAAGGCACCACCTACGAGAAGACTGTCGAAGCAGGACGACGCGTCAAAGATGCGGGTATCGCCCTGTCCGCCATGGTTCTACTTGGTCTCGGCGGGGTGGAAAAGAGCATGGACCATGCCCTGGATACCGCACGCATTCTTACCGCGATTGATCCCGACTATGCCGGGGCACTGACACTTATGGTGTACCCCGGAACACCGCTTGGTGATGAATACGAAGCGGGACGCTTTACCATTCCCGACACCTTCGGATTTCTCCGGGAATTGGGCGTCATTATCGCCAACAGCAATTTCACCAACTGTTTCTTCACCTCCAATCATGCCTCGAATTACCTTCCCATTCGTGCAAGAATGCCTGAACAAAAAGAGGAAACTGTGGCGGCGATCCAACGCGTCATTCAGGAAGCCGATAAAAAGAAGCTCCGGCCGGAATATTTACGTGCATTTTAGGATAAAGTTGTCTGCAAAACATTTCGACTGTCCCTTTTCTATTGGGCGAGTCTGTCAATCATCTTCCGGACAGCCTGAATCTGCTTTCCTTCCTGAACATGATAGCTGTCATCGCTGTAGCCCCACCAATCCCAGCAGCCTTTCGGATTGCGGGTCTCTGATCCCCAGCCGAACATAAACCACGGCACATCCCATTTTCTGGTTTGCGGATAGAGAATAATAATCCTGTTTGTTTCCGCCCACTCGTTGTAGCCGGCGCGGGCATAAAATTCATCCCCGATCACTTCCTGATACTGCTCGCAGCCATGAAAGGCGATATGCAACCGGCACCCTCCTTTGCCGTTTCTTTTAGCACAATCTTCCGGTACGTATACGTGGCCCACATCATTCATGCTTATGCTGGCATCCCTGGTATCGAAGAACTCCGTCTGATCAAATTCGAGCAAGTGACCCTGCCGGGCAACTCCCCGCTCTGCAAATTTATCGTCATAGATCCATTTCAAAAGTTCTCCGGCGGCATCGTAATTATCGCAGTTATTCATGTACGGAGAGCCGGAATATTCGCATTCATTTTCCGCATTGGGAGAAATCATGGCGTGTTCGGCATGATCAGAAACGACATAGCGTATATTTTCTTCTTTTAAATATGCCTTGTAATATTCATGCACAATATCCATGACGGCGGTTGGAACCACAGTATCTTTCCTGCCGGAAAAGAGCCATACCCTGTCGGCATACATATTGACGGTATGATCAATCCTGTGATGAGCGGCTTCTTTTTGCGTTGCCTCTATACTGGCACTGACATTCGCCGGTGCTCGGAAACAGCCGCCGAGATTAATGCATGAGCATATATTCAGCAAACTGCCCTTCGAACAAAAAAACGGTCCTCCGGCGATGATACCGGCGCCGATAATGTTTTTGGAATGAGCAACATGAAACTGATGCGCCATATACCCGCCGGACGAAATTCCGGAAACGGAAATGGAATCTTTATCAATTCCGTAAGCTCCCAGCTTCTCGGCCGCGACACCGGCAGACGCTAAAAACAGGCAACAGATCAGTACGACGATCAGCTCCATCTTTATATACTTTTTAACCACTGTCATACCTCCTCGTCTCTGTTGAAATTCTTGATATTTAAAGCAAGTTAAGTCCATATTAGCAATACAGATTTAATTGTGCATTAATGGGTAGAATGTCTATCTATCTTTTTGAAGAAACCGGTTAAAATGTATTTAAGATATTAAAAGAAATACGGCTTTCTTTTTTCCGTATGAAAAGATTTTCGACTTCAGAAGATGGCTGAGGGGCAAGGCCTCGAACCTCGATAAACAGGGCCAGAACCTGTTGTCCTGCCATTAGACGACCCCTCAGTACAATGTTTCCGCTGGTGAGATTGTTAATCTATCCGGTACAAATGAACTTCAGGCAAATCCATTCATTTCCGGAATACCGCAAACAATGTGCCAGGGCACCATTTCGCAATAACCATCAAAAAACAATAGCTTATAAATTCTTTATCATTTCTCGACGCTACATCTTTGTTCGTTGCGAAAAAAATCGGACATAATTGTCATAGTAATTAATCAGTCGCTGCAACTACGGCAAGCGTCCTTCCTGGCGCAGTTTTGTGATGATGCGATTAACCGCCGGCAGAGCGGCGTTGGCAGCCCTTTCGCCCTCCATAATAGCTTCGTGCCGTTTGGAGAAATCGCTGGAACCGATGTAGCCGACGTTGGGTTTGATGACGATGTCAGCATTATTCATCTGAATGGTCGAAATTTTGTTGTACATAATATCAATGGCCTGCATCATCGTTTCCACGGTTCCGGTGGGCGCGGAGGAGGCCAGGCTGGACGAAATATAGACGGCAATG
>DAOQVG010000161.1:2902-5172 GCA_035341435.1 Smithellaceae bacterium | reverse complement strand
AAATTTGTGCCGCGAAGCGTACCAAAACTGTTGTAATGTTTCAAGGTGTAAAGCGGAAAAATTTAGTAATTGAAAAATGCATAATTCTGGCATAATAATTTATCCTGCAACGGGTTGCAGCATAACCGAATAATTGTATTAACGCAGATGTAAGGAAGGATAAAGCGGAATGGGAGAGATTAAAAGCGCAATTGAACTGGCAATGGAGCGGACACGGAATATGTCGCTGACCGAGGAAGAGAAAGTCCAACAGCATAAGGATGAATTTGAAAAACTTCTTCAGGGCGCTCTGCAGCGATATTCCGACGAGGTTATGTCCATTGATGAATTCCGGGAACGAATCTCGCAATTGCAGGCGGAATTGCATCTTAACGAAAATCAACTGGTGATCAAAGCCATACTTCAGAGAATTGATCCCGACAAAGAAAATGAACGCTGGCTGAGCCTCTTATCGGTTCTTGCCCCCCTCTTATGTGATCCCCTGCCGGAAATTCTGTCCGACTATCGGAAACAGCGCGTGAAAATAATACAGGCCGCCCAGCAGCAGATGCTGGACCGGCTCGCCCGGAAACACGGGATCACAGGATCCGCCATAGTACCCAACCCGGAGAAGAGCGCCGAGTATCAGCATGGCATATCCGTCCTGAGGAGGGAAACTCAAAGCAGGATCGACGCAATTGCCCCTTAGCCGGCTGTAGAAAGACGGGCCTTTTGCAATCAATTGCTGCTTCGAATTATTTTAAATATACTGAAACAATAGCTTTTCTATTCTCTCAAAGTTTTCTTTAACCATCGCGGCGCCGGCGACGATGTCCCCGTGTCCGGACAATAACCATTCAGCACCGAGAGAATCAATGCGGCGGATGCTGTCTTTTGTTTGCTCTCCGTCACCGCCGGGAAGATCGGTGCGTCCCAGACCTTCCTTAAAGATCAGATCGCCGGTGAACAGTGCGCCCGTCTCTTTCCAATAGAGAGTCACCGAACCCGGCGTATGACCGGGAGTATGAAAGACTTCCAGGGCAATGTCACCGACTTTCAACTCGCCCTCATCCAGGAAGAAATCGGGATTGAAGCGGTTTAAATCTATATTTAAACCATTAAGGTATGCAGCGGCCTCCTGGAACATCAGCCACTCGGTTTCGTGCATGGCAAACAGGGTGGTGCTGTTGTCGAACAGATAGACGGCGTCAATATGATCGGGATGTGCATGGGTGCAGATAACCAGATCTATATCCTTGATCGACATCTTCAGATGCTCCAAACCACGGGCGACATGATCGAAATAGGGGGCGAGGCCCGGATCGATCAGAATATTCTTCTCCGGTGTTGTTATTAAATAGGTATTGCAATTATTGATGTTGGGGGAATTCCATAAAAATGCATGTAGATTCGGTGTTAAATTCATTTCCTGTACTCCTGGGATTCACTTGCTTCTTCAGAAAGAAGCAAGTGATATTTATCACATGTTAAGTTCGAGTTCAGCCATTTTATAGTTGGTGCCGGAAAATACTCGTCATCTGTTAAACCGGCTTGTTAATTTCAAGGATGCGGTCTACATTGAAGCGGCGCTTTTCCCCGCGGCTTACACAAAAGGCGTCCAGTCCCCAAAACGGGTATCCCTTGTATTCCATTTCGCCGACCTGCAGCGGGCGGATTACTCTCCGGGATTTTTCGTCTTTTCCTTTAAGATAGAGAATCTCGATGCTCGCCTTTTCGTTAATCGCCGTCTCGATGATTTGCAGCTTGTCTTCACGGCTGAGAGTTTTTGCGGATTGAGCGTACTGCGTCCCGGTCAGAAACTTCACCACCTGCCAGTCCATCATAATGTGATTCTTTTTCAGCGGCTGCTTGAGCACAATGCCGGAAAGAGTGGTGCACCGCGACAGAGCCACGTACATCTGTCCGTGGGCAAAAGTTCCCCTTCCTACATCAATCATCACGTTTTCGAAAGTTTTCCCCTGGCTCTTATGAATGGTTACGGCAAACGCCAACCGCACCGGATACTGCCGGAACGAACCGACTTCTTCGGAGCGGAGCTCCTCGTTTTTCAGAAAGAACCGGTAGATTTTCCACGTATAGGGAGAAATGCGCGCGGTGTCGCCGTTGTCCAGATCGGCCACGATAATTTCTTCTCCGTCATCATCCGTCTCAAACTTTCTAATCTTGCCGATGGTGCCGTTGATCCATTGACCGTAAGAATCATTGTTGAGGAGCATGATCTGCGCACCTCTTTTCAGCTTCAAATCCACGTCGGTCGGCAGATATTCCTT
>DAOQVG010000161.1:0-2892 GCA_035341435.1 Smithellaceae bacterium | reverse complement strand
CTTGCCGAAATCACCTTCGATTTGTCCCCTGGCTTTCCAGATTTTTCCCGGCAGCTCCGCGAGCCGCTTTTCGTTGACGGCGGCGGCCAGATCATTGGTGCTGGTGAGGGAAAGATAAAAGGAACCGGCTGGAGGTTCAAACTGCGGATCGCAGCGCGAGTTGAACTTGGCCAAATCTTCATCCGTCACGGTGCGGTTGCGGATTGTATTGAGCAGCCGGACAAATTCATCGTCCTTCTGGCGATAGACTTTTTCGAGCTCCAGAAATTCCATATTCAACTGATCAAAAACTTTGGCGCTGAAAAAATAAGGGCTGCTGTAGTGCGTGCGAAATATCTCGCGTTCCGCAGAGGTGACCACCGGCGGCAGTTGATAGAGATCGCCGATAAAAATCATCTGCACGCCGCCGAAGGGCAGCTTTTCGTCCGGGCCGTTGAAGCGGAGAAATTTGTCGATGCAGTCGAGCAGATCGGCGCGTACCATCGACACTTCGTCGATCACAATCGTAGTGAGCTTTTTATAAATGGTTTTTCCGGCGCTTTTTTTCCGTTTGATCGACGCCGGCGTTACGCTGGGTTTGAACTGGAAAAAGGAATGAATCGTCTGACCGGAAACATTAACCGCCGCGACGCCGGTGGGCGCAAGGATAACCACTTTCTTTTTCGTATGGTCGCGAAAATAAGCAAGCAGAGTTGACTTCCCTGTGCCCGCCCTTCCCGTAATCAGGATATTATTTTGCGTGTCTTCCATGAGCGCGAGCGCCCTCTGAAATTCAGTATTGAAATCTATCGCGGTATTTTTTTCGTTCTTTGCAGCCATAATTATTGTTTATTTATCCATTTTATGCAGAAAAATGAAAGCAGTATTTCCTTTTATTTCTTCCCGATTTGGGCTGAATCGAACCTTATATCCCGAAACACACACATGTTTCATTTGAAATAGATAAGTATTCTACCCATTAGCCCACCATTAAATCTATATTGCTATTTTATGGTTAATTTGTAAAATTATTTCAAAATTAAATTTTATCGACGACTTACACATAAGGTTGCATTTTTTCTTCCGGTGCTTCCGGCGTTCGGAATACATTGCTGAGCCGGCGAAGGCTGGAATACTTCTGGAACTCATTTTCGTTAATATTCTTCTACGTTTTTCTCAACATCACTTTAAGCATTCTTATTTTAAGCATTTTTACTGTTTCTGATCATCATTTACTCGTACAAAAACAAGGCTTTTGCCTTAAGTAAAGCCAAGTCAAATAAAATACTTTTGTAGGAGGTGAAAGATGAAGGTTAAAGGAATTGCGGGAGTCTTTATCGTTTGCATTGTGACGCTTGCGGCCTGGGGATGCTGCAACATCCCGCCTTACAGTCCGGCGTTCTGGAACGACGGCGGCACGGTGCAATTAAACAACAACTGCTACAATTACGGAAACAACAAGAGGACGGACACATTCGCGCAGCCGGGGCGAAGATCGGGAGATTATCCGAACCCGATGGCTTGTGCCGACGTGGCTGCGGCGGCGGTCAATGACGGCATCCTGCGCCTTCCCGCTTCAGGCGTCTGCCCGAACAAGGAAGACAAGATCGCCCTCGTCGTCGACCCCGGGACGGACTATCACTGGTATCGGCTCGGTACCGACGGCATGTGGTCGCATAAGCCCGGCGGAACCCAGGCAACCAATCTGGATGCTTCGGGTAACCCCATTTCCAATCCTGAGACGGCGGATCGCTGCTCCGGGTGGCTTTGCTACACTGACTTCTGTGGATATTTCTGTTCCTGTTCCTCAAGCTCGCAAGGACAGGGACATGAGAATATCCAGTAACGGTTCGTAAAAATGAGGAGGTATGCGATGAAACGATTGAAAATCACTGTTTTTCTATTTCTGGCGCTGTTTCTCCTGGTTGCACCGATGCTGCTTCCGGACAATCTTTCCGGCGGCAGCGCGGTTGCCGCCGGGGGACAGGAAATCACAGTAAGAGTGCTTCTTTTCTCGGGAAGGCCTGACCCTGTTTATGAACTGGTCGACGAGCAGCTGATCGAAAAACTGAAAATGAATCTCGCCGCGGCGAAAAAAATCGAGAACTATGACCGGCAGACGGTTATACCGGCGAACATTGGTTATAAAGGGATCCTCGTGAATAATCCTGGTAAGCAGGCAGGGCTTCCCGCTCGATTTGCCGTTTATCAAGGGACAATTGAACTGATGGATGCCCGGAAGTCTTTTCTGGAGGATAGCGGCGGCGCCGTGGAAAAACTGCTCTTTGATGAAGCGATCCGCAAAGGAGTTATCGACGACGTCATCCTGAAGCGAATGAGATCGGGTGATAAGAAACCATGATCAGACGGATTGCGGTCAAGCCATTCTCCGAATGTTGGGAAAATTTTCTTTTTCTGTCAGAGATTGGCGATACCGCCGGTTGCCGAAAAGAAGGACGTAACGATTCGCAGGAATAATTTCTTGGAACGGAAAAGGGCCTCCTTATATTGGGAGGGCAGCCTGTTAAACGTAATTAAAAAAGGAGAAAAAAATGGACAGCGAAAAAAAACAGCCCGGTGGTTCCAGACAAGAAAACGGCTTTCTCATCGAAGGTAAGATTTCACGCGAACAGCCCGAGTGCCAGCCGGGGGAATTGAAACTGGCCGCGTACGTCTTCGACAAGGCCGGATCATTGTTGGGCAGCGCAGACATCGATGAGAAAGGCGGCTACAAGGTTGCCGTGCGGCTGGCGCAACCCGCCGATGTGGACCTTTTTGTGGGGCCTGCGGATATGCCCAAGCAGATCCGCCACTCCAGCGCTTACAAAAAGACATTTTCGGCCAGGGAGTGGAAGGGAGAAGGAGCGCACTACCGGCTGAGATTTGATGCTCTGCTGCCGGTGGATGTCTGGA
>DAOQVG010000160.1:0-5184 GCA_035341435.1 Smithellaceae bacterium | reverse complement strand
TTGTTTACATTGTCCCGCGGTTTAGCAATCTTGATTTTAATCAATTCTCGAATCTCTCCGGCTGGAGCCGAAGCCTCCTCCGTTACTTGTACCTGTCGGCGCTTATCTGCCTGGCGGCGACCATCGGCACTTTGCCGTTGATTATCTATTACTTTAATCAGGTTTCCCCGGTGACGATTATTGCCAATCTGATTGCCGTGCCTCTTTTGGGCACATTGTCTCTCGCCCTCGCCATGCTTTTTCTCCTCACTTCATTTTTCTCACCCGTCGTCGCCGGTTTCTTTGTGCAGGCAACATCCTTTTTTGTTCTCATATCGATGGAGATAATTAATAGCCTGGCTTCCTACTCCTGGTCGTCGCTCAGCATTACGAAACCGAATATTCTCGAAATTGTTATTTATTGTCTGTTTTTGATTCTTTTTCTGCAGTTTATCGACATGAAAAGGGAAGCTAAAGGTTTTTTCCCGCGGCATCCCCTGCTATTGCGCTGCACACTCATCCTCATGCTGCTTTTCTTTATCGGGGATGCAGTCTATTTGTCTTTCAGGGATAAATTTTCTGCTGATTTGAGAGTAACCGCCATTGATGTCGGTCAGGGGGCCGCCACCCTGGTGCGCTTTCCCAGCGGGGGAAATATGCTCATCGACGGCGGAGGCTTCGCCAGAAGTTCCTTCGACGCGGGAAAAATGATTGTCGCACCTTATCTTTACCAGGAAAGAATTAGTAGAATCGACACAGTGGTTCTCACCCATCCCCATCCTGATCACCTGCTGGGACTTATTTACATTTTAGACAACTTTAACGTCCGCGAATTCTGGAGCACACAGATAACCGGTAATGATGAATTTTGTCAAAAACTGCGGAAAATTCTAGCCCGGCGAAAAATCAGAACAGTTTGTCTGTCGGCGGCAACGCCAGGAAAGAAAATCGGAAATACGGAAATTAATTTTTTATGGCCGCCGCCGATAACGTCATCTGCGGCGACAGATCTATCTGACGGCGATCTCAATGACTCATCGCTGGTGTTGCAACTAAAGTACGGCAGGACATCCTTTCTCGTTACCGGCGACATATCGGCGGCAATCGAAGAAAGGCTTATCCGTTCGGGCCGGGATTTGAAAAGCGACGTTCTTTTCGTTCCTCATCACGGTTCAGCCCATTCCAGCAGCAGTGATTTCATTAAAAAAACGGCATGCCGTTATGCAGTAGTTAGCGCGGGAAAAGGCAATACATTCCATCATCCCCACCCATCAACATTAGAGCGCTACAAGGCGGCGCGGGTAAATATTTTGCGAACCGATCAGGACGGCGCAATAATCCTGAAGACGGACGGCGGAAAATTATCTGCGCAAACTTTCGTTAAACATTAATAAATTCTTGCCTGTATGATCTATTTTTTATTGCCAAGCTCCATATTGTATGCTAATTAACCGTGTTTATTTGGCATAGGTGATATGGAAAAAATTACAGTAATCAAGGGTTTTAAAGATATTCTGCCGGAAGATACCCCCCGGTGGTGCAGATTGGAATCGACGGCGAGAAACGTTTTCAGTTCTTTCGGTTTTCGCGAAATCCGTGTACCCATCCTGGAAAAAACGGATTTGTTCAAAAAAAGCATCGGCGAAACAACGGATATCGTCGAAAAGGAAATGTACACTTTTCGCGACCGCGGCGAAGAATTGTTGACGCTGCGTCCGGAGGCGACAGCGTCCGTCATTCGTGCCTACATAGAACACAACATGCAGTCTTTCGAACCGGTCACCAGGCTTTTTACCATGGGGCCGATGTTTCGCCGGGAAAGGCCGCAGAAAGGTCGTTTTCGTCAGTTTCATCAAATCGATGTCGAACTCTTCGGCGACGACAAGCCCCAATCCGACGCAGAAGTCATTTTAATGCTCATTCATTTTCTGGAAACGGCCGGACTTAAAGAATTGTCTCTGGAAATTAATTCCCTGGGCTGCAGGAAATGCAGACCTGCCTTCTCGCGCGCCGTTGTCGATTATTTAAAGGGATCAGAGGAGGATCTTTGTCCGGATTGCCGGAGAAGAATGGTCACCAATCCTTTGCGGGTTTTCGACTGCAAGGTAGAAGGCTGCAGTTCCATCATCGCGCAGGCCCCGAGGATATTGCAGTATCTATGTGCCGAATGCGAAGAACATTTTGCAGCGGTAAAGTCTTATCTTGATGATTTGAAGATAATATTTACGATCAATCCGTCGATGGTACGCGGCCTGGATTATTACATCAGGACAGCTTTTGAAGTCAAATCAGGAGCGCTGGGAGCGCAGAATTCCCTGGCGGGCGGCGGCAGGTATGATGGTCTGGTCTCTGATCTGGGCGGACCGGAAGTCGCCGGGATAGGTTTCGGCGTCGGAATGGAGCGGCTTTTATCCTCGCTGCCCGATATGGAAAAAAACGGCTATAAAACGGATTTGTTTATTGCAGCCCTGGGTCCGCGGGCACAAAAAATCGGTTTTACCCTGGCTTGTGAATTGCGGCGCACAGGCATCGCCGCCGCAATGGATTATTCCGATAAAAGCTTGAAAAGCCAGATGAAACGCGCCGACAAACTGAACAGTTCCTACACGCTGATTTTCGGCGATAAAGAAATCGACGAAAAAAGCGTTGAACTGCGCAACATGAACACGAAAATTCAGCAGGTTTTACCGCTGGACAACTTGCGGGATGCGATAATTAATATTATTCAGAAGAGGTAACATACTTTGGCTAACTTTTTAACAGAAGATAAACGGACTCATTACTGTGGAGATTTAAGAACTTCCGATGTGGATAAACAAGTAGTTCTCATGGGCTGGACTCATCGCCGGCGCGATCACGGCGGCGTAATTTTTGTTGATCTGCGCGACCGGACAGGAATCGTGCAGGTAGTCTTTAATCCGGACGCCGGAGGATCCGTCCACTCTCAGGCGCATAAAATTCGCAGTGAATTTGTTCTGGCGGTCAAGGGGATCGTGCATAGAAGGCCGGAAGGCATGGACAACCCCGCTCTGAAAACGGGTGGAATTGAAGTAATTGTATCGGATCTCGAAATCATGAATGAATCTCGTACGCCGCCTTTTTCTTTCGATGACGAAGAAATATCGGAAAACATTCGCCTTCGCTATCGCTACCTGGATTTGCGCCGTCCGCTGATCCAGAAAAATCTTTTTTTACGCAGCCGTCTGGCAACATCAACCCGCAATTACTTTGATCAGAACGGTTTTATCGAAGTGGAAACTCCTATTCTGGGCAAAAGCACGCCGGAAGGAGCACGCGATTATCTTGTGCCCAGCCGTATAAACAAGGGAACATTCTATGCTCTGCCGCAATCACCGCAGATATTTAAACAACTGCTGATGGTCTCCGGTTTCGACCGTTATTATCAGATAGTAAAATGTTTCCGTGACGAAGATTTGCGCGCCGACCGCCAGCCGGAATTCACCCAAATCGACGTCGAAATGTCCTTCATTACCGAAGAAGATATCATGCAGATCATGGAAGGATTAATGGCGAAAATATTTCAGGATTGCCTGGGCAGGGAAATTAAACTGCCCATTCCCCGGCTTACCTATCAGGAAGCGATAAGCCGCTATGGCAAGGATAATCCCGACGTGCGCTTCGGCATGGAACTGGTCGATCTTACCTCCATCGTCAAAGATTCCGGTTTTAAGCTCTTCAGTGAAGTCGCCGCTTCCGGCGGAATTATCAAAGCCGTCAAAGTGGAGCAGGCGTCAGGTTTGTCGCGCAAAGATCTGGACGGAATGAAAGATTACGTCGCCATTTACGGCGCCAAGGGACTGGCCTGGGCGAAAGTCAACGCCGCGGACTGGACGTCCCCCATCTTCAAGTTTCTGCAAACCGCGGAAGTGGAACAAATCGGCCGGGTCATGAACGCAAAAGAAGGCGATATAATCTTCTTTGTTGCGGATACCCCTCGTGTTGTCAACGATTCTCTGGGCAATTTGAGAATCCATCTGGCCAAAAAATTGAATTTGATTGATCCCGATTCTCTGGCCTTTACCTGGGTTACGGAATTCCCCCTGTTGGAGTATTCCGATTCGGAAAAACGTTTTGTCTCCACCCATCATCCCTTTACTTCGCCGTTTCTGGAAGATCTGCCCTTGCTGGCCACCGATCCCGGCAAGGTTCGGGCGCGCGCATACGATCTCGTTCTCAACGGATCGGAGATCGGCGGCGGCAGCATCCGTATTCACCGTAAAGACGTGCAGTCGCAGGTTTTTGCCGCCATCGGCTTAACGGAAGAAGACGCCCGCTCCAAATTCGGTTTCCTGCTCGACGCGCTGGAATTCGGAGCTCCGCCTCACGGCGGTCTCGCTTTCGGTCTCGACCGCCTGACGATGATCATGACTCATGCGGAATCAATTCGAGATGTTATTGCTTTTCCGAAGACGCAAAAAGCATCCTGTCTGATGTCGGATGCACCGTCAAAAGTAAGCATAGAGCAATTAATGGAGCTTTCTATAAAGATTATTTAAAAGTAAAAATGATAAAGTGGAATAAAGAAAAGAGGCTGCTCAGTCAGCAGCAAAGCAAATTCTGGAAATATGAATTAAAAGATGTCGATGAACCTAATCTGTTCAAGGATATCTTTCCGTACAGCGAAGTCGGCAGAATTGTTTTCGACAATAAAATAATTCCGATCAGTCCGCCCGAGGAAATCTTTATCACCGATACGACGTTTCGGGACGGCCAGCAGGCTCGCCCCCCCTATTCTGTTGAGCAGATTGTTGATATCTTCAAACTTTTGCACAAACTGGGCGGCCCCAACGGCGTCATCCGGCAAACAGAATTTTTTCTTTACAGCAAAAAGGATCGGCAAGCTGTAGATGAGTGCCTGAAGCTGGGGTTTAAGTTTCCGGAGATAACAGGCTGGATTCGCGCCGCAAAAGAAGACATCCCCTTAGTCAAAGAGGCCGGTTTGAAGGAAACGGGGTTGCTTACTTCGGTCTCCGACTATCATATTTTTCTCAAACTGAACAAGAAGCGCAGCCAGGCCCTGGACGATTACCTGGGAATTGTCAAATCCGTTTTGGAATTAGGCATTGTTCCCCGTTGTCATTTTGAAGATATTACCCGCGCCGATATTTACGGATTTTGCATTCCCTTCGCCACCGAATTAATGAACCTGCGGGAAGAAAGCGGCATCGATATCAAGATTCGTCT
>DAOQVG010000159.1:0-5213 GCA_035341435.1 Smithellaceae bacterium | reverse complement strand
GAGGAAGCCCTGAAAGAATCGCAGCAGAAATTGTCGGACATTATTGATTTTCTGCCGGATGCAACTTTTGTCATCGACAAGGAAGGAAAGGTGATTGCCTGGAACCGGGCCATGGAGGAGATGACCGGAATCAATGCCGCCGATATGCTGGGCAAGGATAATTACGAATACTCGCTGGTTTTTTATGGAGAAAGAAGACCGCTTCTTATTGATCTCGTTTTGCAACCCCGTAAAGATATTGAAGAGCTGTATACCAGAACGGATAGAAAGAATATGTTTCTGGAAGCCGAGGCATATATACCATCCTTTAAGGGAAGTGAGGTATATTTTTTCGGTAAGGCGAATATTTTGCATGATTCCAGGGGAAACATAGTCGGCGCCATTGAATCCATCCGTGACATTACGGCGGCAAGACAGGCACAGGAGGCTTTAAAATATTCCGAGGAGCGCTTTTCGAAAGCATTTAATTTGAGTCCCGCCCCGACCACAATCAGTACAATTGATGAAGGCAGATTTATTGATGTTAATGACAGTTTTTTGCGCATGTTAGGTTATACGCGCGAAGAAATGATCGGCCGTACTTCTGCGGAGTTATCCGTATGGTTTGACCTTGAACATCGCCGGAGCTTAACCCGGAAGTTACTTGACCACGGCTCTTTTCGGGGGGAAGCAATTCATTGCCGGACGAAAACGGGCGAGAGACGGAAATTGCTGATGTCCGCCGAAGTCATCGGCCTGAAGGGAAAGAAATTCATTCTGGCCATATTTTACGATGTCACCGAGCAGGAAAAACTGGAGGCGCAGCTTCGCCAGTCGCAGAGAATGGAGGCCATCGGCACCCTTGCGGGCGGGATTGCCCATGATTTTAACAATATACTGGGCGCAGTGATGGGCTATACGGAAATGGCCCTGGGAAGATCAAATGTTGACGATCATCTCCAACGCTATCTCCAGCACATTTTCAAGGCCAGCGAACGGGCGAGAGACCTGGTGAAGCAGATTCTCACCTTCAGCCGCAAGAGTGACGAGAAGCTGCTGCCTTTGCGGGTAAGTCCAATAATTAAAGAGGTTTTAAAACTGCTGAGAGCCACCCTGCCGTCAACAATAAAAATCAGCGAGAATATAGATTCCAACCCGGATACCGTTCTTGCCGACCCCACGCAAATCCATCAGATATTGATGAATTTGTGCACTAATGCCGCCTATGCCATACCGGAGAAAAAAGGAGAAATCAAAATCAGCCTGGCTTCCGAACAAATTGAATCGGACGTTTCTTCCGGTCTGGATTCCGGCATGTACTTGAAGCTTACAGTGAGCGATACGGGAATCGGCATGGATTCCAGTACGCTGGGCAGAATATTCGATCCTTTTTTTACAACCAAGAAACCCGGCGAAGGAACCGGTCTGGGACTCTCTGTGGTTTACGGGATTGTAAAGAGCTACGGCGGAACAATTACCGTGCAGAGCGAGGCGGGAAAAGGGGCGGAGTTCTGCGTTTACCTGCCGCTGTTTACGAAAGTTGAAAACAATGAAGAAAAGCCGAAAGAAGCCACCGCCGGAGGAAAGGAACGCATCCTTTTCGTGGACGATGAAGAACCGCTGGTTGAACTCGGGGAAAACTTACTGGCCAGCCTGGGATATGATGTGGTCGGGAAAAAAAATTCTCTGGAAGCGTTGGATCTGTTTAGCTCCTGTCCGGAAAAGTTTGATCTGGTCGTCACCGATTTGACCATGCCCGATATGACCGGCATCGATCTGGCCCAGAAGATATTGCGGATCAAGCCTGGAATGCCGATTATCCTCTGTACGGGATTCAGCGAAACAATTACACCGGAAAGTATCGATTCCGTCGGAGTGAAAGACTTAATCATGAAGCCCTTCCAACGGCGTCAGATTGCGGAGTCTATTCGGAAAACATTGGATAAAAAAGAATGACGACCTCGTAAAAAGGCCGGATGCTGCGTTGCGCTTCATCCTTCCCCGTGTCAAGCACGGGGCAGGCTATGCAGCGTACGCTAAGTACGCTTCATTCCTCGGTATTCGCGCGCCTTGCCTGCGACCTTTTTACGAGGCCGTCAAGATATAGATTCCTAGCGCATGAGCAGGACGGGAACAGGGCTTTTTTGAATAACCTGAGACGTGGTGCTTCCCAGGAGCAGTTCCCTGAGCCGGTTGTGGCCGTAAGCTCCCATGACCATTAATTCTACCGCGCCTTCTCCGATAAATTTAAGAATTTCCGTTCCTTCCTTACCGGGCAGGATGATGACCTCACATTCGGTTTCCTCTTTCTCGGCGGCATTTTCAATTTGCATGGTAAGTTTTGAGGCTTTGCCCATATCCTCAGTGATAATGACGGCGGTAATCGGCCAGGCGGCCTGCTTCGATAAATTTAGGGAAAAATCGAGAGCTTTTTGAGCCGAGGGACTGCCGTCATAGGCGATGGCCATGCTTTCTATTTCCAGGAAGTTTTCCGGAGTAACCATAACTGGTTTGGCCGCATGGCGGATAACCGACTCGGCGACCGAACCCAGAAAACCACCTGCCTTTAAATGAAAATGTTCGCCTTTTTTAGCCATGACGATAAAATCGGTGTCCCGGGCTTCTTCGATGATTGTTTCGCTGATCCTGCCGACTACTTTCTTAGTTTCCACTTGCAGCCCCTTCCAGCGGCAGTGCTCGCGAAAACTTTTCAGAACGAGGTCCGCTTTTTCATTGAGCGATGCTTCCACCGCATCAAGAAAGCCTTCCGACGGCGGCATCACCGCCGCACCGGAAATATCCGTCAGCATTGGTCCCTGAAGTAAGTTGACATCCATAACGTGAAGGGCGCTTAAGGTAGAATTAAGCTTCCGGGCGATATAAATGCCGTACTCTACGGCGATGTCGCTGTTGGCGGAGCCGTCAACAGGGATGAGAATTTTATTTGTCACGACGGTAGGTTTCCTCCACAATCAAAAAATTATTTGCTTTTTTTCTTATCAAAATCAGCTAAATCATCCAGCATTCCGGCAACATCTTTTTCTTCCAAGCCTTCAGTATATTCTTCCTCCGGGTCTGGATAAGCGTTAAATTTACCGACCAGTATTCCATCTTGATAAGCGGCCTCTTCTTTTACGGCGCCGTTTTGAAAATAAGCGATATAGTCGCCGGTGCGCTTATCTTTCTTAAAGGCGCCTTTTTCTCTTACCTGGCCCGTGCTGTAGTAAGCGGTATATTCTCCGTCGAATTCTCCATTCACGAAATGTTCTTCGTCTTTTATCTGCCCGGTATCGAAGTAGGACCGGTAAAGACCGTCCAGCTTACCTTCTTTATAATTTTCTTCTTCCTTTAATTTTCCGTTTTCGTGATAAGAAACATACCTTCCTTCGAGGTGGTCATTGACGAAGTCTGCCTGCTCCCGTATTTGTCCGTTTTCATAGTATGATAAAGCTTTTCCGTTTCTCTTGCCGTCGACAAAATGCAGCTGCGCCATAATCCGGCGGTTTTGAAAATAAGAAGTATATTCACCTTCAATTTTGCCGTCTTTGATGAACATGAGTTCTTTCAATGTGCCGTCGGGATAAAATTGCTTTTTTTCTTCTACCTCTTTGTTTGTTTTTGTCATAAATAATGGCCGCCTGTAATGTTTAGCGATATGATCTGCAGATTTTGTAAACAATCCTTATCCATATTGCAATTAAAAAGAACTGAAATTTCAGTAAAATTAAACTATTTTTTCTTCCAGGGGACGATTAGAGTTTGACAGCCGGATAATATATTTCCTATAATGATAACTTAAAATTATATTAAAGAGCGTAGTTGATGTTGATTTCTGATTTAGATACTTCAAGAGTTGCGATTATCGGGCCCGGCCGGCTGGGAACTTCTTTTGCCTATAAACTTGACCGTGACAACAAACAGGTTTCCATTTATTACCATGATTCCGGCGTCTGCAAAGCGATCAACAAGGATCGTTTAAATCCTATTCATTTGACCGAAGATTTGGCCAATCGGCTGGGCGGCCTGGAAAACGTCCCTCGTTTTTCTTCCAAATTATACGCAACCAATGACCTGGAGCATATCGTCGAAAACAACGATTTTATTCTGCTGGCCATAACGATGAACCGCCTGCCGGAACTGCTCAATTATCTCAAGCCCATGCTGGCTAAAAAAGCAGGCGACACCTGCCTTATTTCTCCGATTAAGGGATTGATTTCCGATGAAATTTCCAAGGAGTTGATTACCCCTTCGCAGCTCATCAATAACAATTTTTATAGATTAAAGCATAAATATCAGGTGGTGTGCATCGGGGGGCCTTTCTTCGATATAGACATCGCCCTGGGCAATCCTGTCTGCGTTACCATCGCCGGAAAACGGCGCATCGCCGGCATCATCAGAAATGACTTGTTTAAATTTAACCGCAAAGAGTTAAGCTCTTATTATAATTTTGATATTGTCGGCGTTGAAGCCTGCGGCGCCCTGAAAAATATTGTCGCCAATATCAAAGGATTAACCGATTCGCTGGATTTGGGCGACTCCATCCCCGGTACCATATTTGCCCGGTCGGGAGTGGAAATCCGCTCTCTGTCCCGCCTCCTGGGCGGAAGTTTTCAGGCCTTTCACAGTCAGGCGGGTGTAGGCGATATGTATGTTACCGTTTCTTCCATGGCCAGCAAGAATTACCGCTATGGGAAATATTTTTACGAGCTCTACACCGGAAATCCCATAGAAACAAACCTGCGTGTACTGGAAAAGATTGACGGGACACCGGAAGGTCCCAATACCATCAGGAACGTCTACAAGTATTTAGACAAGAAAAACATGTACAGTCCGCTTTTTTCCTGCGCCCATCATATATTCAACGCAGTGGAAGACAAAAACGCAATTAGGGATCTGATAATCAACGCCTGTCAGTATGATAAGAGAAGCCAGGAATATATCGGGCCCTTATCGAGATTTATGTACCGCATTTTTCCTAATTACTGGTATCGCCGGGATAAGGAAATATTATTTTAATCAACTAGACGGCCTCGCAAAAAGGCCGGATGCTGCGTTGTGCTTCATCCTTCGTCATTGCGGCGTATGATAGATACGTCTCATTCCTCAGGATTTGCACGCCTTGCCTGCGACCTTTTTGCGAGGTCGTCTGAAAATTGTTAGTTTTGTGACTTTTTACGAGTCCATTAATTAAGAAGGAGAGTACTCATGAATCAGGTCAAAGTATTGCTGGAAGA
>DAOQVG010000158.1:0-5257 GCA_035341435.1 Smithellaceae bacterium | reverse complement strand
CAGTTCCCAAATTTTTCGCAGAAAAATTGGGGCTGTCCCCATTTTCCCGGGCCTATCCCCATCGCTCTCGGAAATTGGGTCTGTCCCCATTTTCCGAGCAGAACCGGGTCAGGTCTTTTGATTCAGCGTCGCGCGGCAAGGCTGAATTGAAGGACCTGACCCCAGCCACAAAATCCGGATCGTGTCAAATATTAAAGAAATCATATCGTATCACTGCTGTCCAAATTAGCCGGGAAAACGTTTAGTGTATGTTGAAATCATTGGCTTTTTGGACAAGTTTTTCCCATTTTCTCAATCAGGTTTCATTTTTTAGTGTCCATATGCTGTCCGAATTATCCAAAAGCCAACCTCATTTGTTCCTGGGCATACGGTATCGGGGGCGTTTCATAAGGTTCATCCAGCCACCGCCATAAATCTCGATGAGTAAAGAGATTCATCCTCAGCAGGGCAACCAGATTGGATAAGGACCAACGGAAGGAAGCCTTGAGCTGGCAATACCGAAGGATCAGCATAGCAACAAGTGCTGTCCAAATTTGAATCTTCACGGCATTAGACGTTGTCCCCACGAAGGTTTTGATCTTTAGGTTCTGTTTGAGGGCCTTAAAAAACAACTCAATTTGCCACCGGTCCTTATAGACATCGGCAACAGTCTGGGCGTCCAGATTCATGTTATTGGTCAGAAATACCATTACCTGCTCTTTCTCAGCATTATAGAATTCGATACGACGAATAGGAAAAGGACATTTTTCCGCAGCTCCGGGACCGGTTAAGAGAATAATTTCATCCTTGAGTACCGGATGAACATGCCCCTCTCTTGACTCGATGACGCTGTAAGTAGCGTTGCCTTTCTGGCGGGTTACAAAGAAAACTTCATCTTCCGTCCATTTTGCAAACAGATGATAGTCGTTGTAACCACGATCATCAACAACTACCGTGCCCGGATCAAATTTCAATGTATAGGCGACTTTCACGTCGTGGCACAATCCATCTGTGATAACAGCAAATGAGGGAAGATAACCGTCGTGGTCCAGAACGAGATGCAACTTGACGGCGCCTTTGGTCCGGCGAAACTTCGCCCAATCGTACATGGACAAGCATAGATCGATGGTTGTTGAATCCAGGCTGACCAGCTTGTTTTTAAAATTGAATTTCTTTCTGCCCGTAATCTGATGACGGCATCTCTCCAGCAAACTGAAAAAGACCTTCTGGTAAAGCTCCCATGGACGATGCTCATTGGCATAAGAAAGCGTGGAACGATTCGGGGCTGTAATCCCCAGATGCTTGAGCTTGCCCTCGCAGCTCCGCAGACCGTTGGTTATCTCTCTTAAGGAATGTGCCCGGCCCAACTGGCAAAAAAGCATGGAAACAAACTGGCCCCAGCAGGTGAATCCGCGGGCATGACGCTCAGCTCTCGTCTCTTTCACCATCTTTTGAAATTCCATACGGGGAAATAATTGTAACACCTGGCTAAATATGCTACTAAACTTCATGGTTGAGCCCTCCTTTGTGTATTTTGGATTTGGCAAAATTTCTTATACCAAATCAGGGCTCAACTTTCCTTTCTAAACTGACCAAAATCTAATTTGGACAAGAGTGTCTTGACAAACAGCAGAGTAAGGTTTAATATATCAATCACAGAAAGGAAAGAGATTATGCCGATCATCACGAAGGAAAACAAAATTTTATTGCTGGTTTTGGCGCTTGCCACGATCCTTGCCTGGTTGATCTTCGGGCCGGATGTTTTGAAATACATGAGTGGACCGTTCTGGCTTATTAGACCATAAAGGTTGACGCCTTTATTGAGGTAAAAAGAAATGGATGCCTTAAGACTTTACATTGACGACGATAATAACGATCTCTGGATCTTCTTTGCAGATGATTATTCCTCTCATATCGGCGGACCATATCTCTACTGCTTCGACAGCCGCACCCTCAAGTTCAAGAGGGATGTCCGGCTTTACAACGACAAGGGAACGCCCATCACCAGACCTTTCGATCCGCTGTTTGCCTCCCATGATCAGCAGGGGAATTTCATTCTGGCAACAGACCTGGCTTATCTGACAAAGGTGAATGCGCAGGGTCGCAGGATCTATCGGAAGAGACTCATGGAGTATCACCTCCATTGGACTGCCCGGCGACAGGAGCGGAAGCGCCCTTATTTTGTCAGGGACATTCAGAAGCAGGGAGATCATAAACATAAAGGTTACGGACTTGGATCTGTCGGCAGCCTTTATATGCTCTCAATGGCCTACTCGAAGTCCCGCGACTTGCTATTTGTCGGCCAGGGCTGCCCGTGCGATCCCAATGACGTCATTGTTTATAATGGCGATGGAAAGTATCTGTATCATTTTGAGGCGCCGGCAGGACCGTCGGCAATAGTGCCCCGTGGCGGATTGCTGTATCTGGCCGATCACTACCATTCCTTTGTCCACGTTTATACCTATGAAGGGCAGTGGGTCCGGTCATTCGATGTGCTTTTAAAAGATCGTTTTCATGGTCTTTTCTATCTTGAAAATGGTCAATTGGAGCGCAGGTGGGAGTATGAAGAGCAATATGTGACGGAAGACGAATCTTTTGTCGTTTCCATGTGCGCCCTTGGTGAATGCAAGCTGGCGGTGGGCATGGAAGGGGGACTGGTTCGCATCCTGAATCAGGAAGGCGCTTTTGTTTGTGACATAAACCCGCCCAAAGAAGGTCTTTATCCCAACAGTATCATTGGCGACGCTTCGGATAATCTTTTCGTCTATTATACGAAGGATTTTCTCTTTAAGAACCCGCATGGACTGTACCGCTACGACGCCTTCGGAAAGAACAAGGGGCCGCTTTTCCGAGGCGAAAAGGGAATGTTCACTCCAAAGGAAAAAGACCTGAAAAAGAAGATTCAGCAAGATTGTGCCGATGCCTATGATTATTTCCAGATGGCAGACATTCAGATTCGCGGGGAAAAACTCTCACAAGAAACTATCCGGTTCTTGGAGCGGTCCCTGGAAAGGAAACCCGACCTTTGGATTTCCTTGGCTTATCTGGGCCTTTCGCTTGTGGAACTGGGTGAAACGGAGCGTGCCGTTGCTTGCATGGAAGAAGCTATCGAGTATTTACCATGTGATTTCATGGCTGTGGAACTGATTTATTACCATATGGGGAAGGGAAACAAGGACAAGGTACTGCAATACTTCAAGGTTATGGAAGAAAATAGTGATGAAGTCGATGTCGAGTTTTATACGGACAAGCTTACCACGGAAGACTTGGAGCGATTTCTTGGTGATGAAATAAAACGGAACAAGACAGGCAGCCTGGTCAGTGCCGATGCCGGCGCCCCATAACCGAAGACTTGATAATAACTCGCGCCCCTACAAAATCAATACATGAGGCATACTTAATGACCCCATGAACAAAAAGAATCATATATATTCTATTGGCGATAGCGGCGTTAGCTTTAGGTTGGCTGCTGTTGGACTGGGAAGTTGTGATCATTCACCCTTGGTGAATTAATTCAATATTGCTTAGGTCACTATGGAATGCAAATCTCATGAACGACCCTGGCGGGATTGGGCTGTTGACAGGAATCTTGACAATCAATGGCTGGAACGGCTGAATAAACTGGAAACGCTCAATCTCGTCAGCATCTGCGAAGGACATATCGATGTGAAGCTGACGAGATTGAGCGTAGACCTGTTATAATAGTAAGACCGAAAGAGGCCTACATGAGGCCACTTACAGAACTTTGGTATGATCTGAAAGAAGCTCTTGCCGATGCAATAGAAAATATCTGGCCAAGTGAAGAAACCATTATCGAATTTGAAATTCAGCACCGGATCATGAAAGATGGAGGGTGTAAGGAAGACCGTGAGGACATCATTCTCAGGATTACCTCCCGTCAAAAAAGGGAGACTGCATTCTTCCCCAACTGGGTTGAAAAATGGTTTTCAGGAACTGTATCCAAGATAGAGGAATTTGACCGCTTCTTTGAAAATCTGATGGCGGATAGGGAGGGGCAATCAAAGTGATTACGTTTCTATTGGCCGTATTATTCATCATCCTGAATATTCTGGATGTAACGACTACGAGAAAGGTCTTGAGAGATGGCGGTTATGAAGCCAATCCAATAGTTAGGTTTTTAATTAGATTGCATTTGTTTATACCGGCAAAGATCATCATGGTCATATTGATTATTGTGATCATGGCCTTCTCGGATAGGGGAACAGGCATATATACTGGCATTATTTGTTGCGGAATTTATAGTTTTATTGTATGGAACAACCTCCGTTCGATAAGATTGCAGGCACAAGATTGATATGGAATCGTCATGACCTTTAAATCACTACTGATTCTAAATGTTATAGCTTCCCTTATATTTATTCCCACTTTAGTATCTTACGCTGACGAGTGCTTCAACTCATCCAAAAAGCTCACTGCCGATGCCCAAACCATAAGATTAAAAGCAATGGATATGGGTTGGCGAGTAAGTAAAACAGCATCCATCACTGCTGCGAGTGTTGCCATAGGAAAGGTAGAAATATATCCTCAGGATAATGTGGAGATTTGTCTTCGGGAAGAAGATGAAACCCTTCAGATCAAGGCGCAATCAAAATCAAAGGATGCTGGTATTGCCAAATGGCATAGGGTAATTGCCAAGAAGGTTGGAAAAAAGACGTAGAGGTTAGGATCAGCCCTTACGTTCTTTAAGGATTTGCTTTTCGAGTCTTACCAGGGTGACATAGTGATCGATGATGTGATCTGGCATACCGTTTAAAATAGATAGGAGTTCTTTTTTGTAATGTTTTTTACCGGCAAGATCTTTTTCTTGATCCTTCTTTTCAGCTTCATCCTTGAAGAAGTTTATGACCGGCATAGACAGCGCCTCGGCGATCATTTCCAGAGATTTCTGGGTATAAAGCCGTCTGCCGTTTTCCAGTTGGTTGATATATCCCTGAGACAAGCCGCTTTCCAGGGCAAGCGCCTCTTGGGTCAGTCCTTTTCGTGTTCGGATAGTTCTGATGTTGTTGCCAACGATATTTTTTCTTTTCATGAGCAAATGATATTACAACCTGTAATTATCAACAAATGCAGGCAGCAATATTTTTTTGATAGTAATATTGCATGGTGCTATGGAAGTCTGGGGAAGATTAATCTTCTCGCTTTTGAATTAAATGAAGCTACTCGTTGGAAAGGAAAAAGATGACACCGGAAGATCTTAGCCGTTTACGATATGCGAAGGAACTTCTTGAAAATCCCGGTTTAGCTGCAAAATTGACCA
>DAOQVG010000157.1:0-5265 GCA_035341435.1 Smithellaceae bacterium | reverse complement strand
TATCCAACAGCAGCCCGAATTTTAGATAACGATTGCAGTCAATGCAGGGATTCGGCGTCCGGCCGCGCAGATACTCGGCGATAAACTTGCCGATGACGAGTTTTTCCATTTCTCCGACGCAGTCAAAAACAAAGTGAGGAATCTGCAATTGATCGCAGACGCGCCTGGCGTTGTCTATGGCTTCCAGACCACAACAGCGCGTGCTCTCGTTGTCTTCCCGAACAGTCAGGCGCATGGTCATACCGGTTACGTCATAACCCGCCTCTTTCAGCAACAGAGCCGCCGCCGAGGAATCGACTCCCCCGCTCATCGCGGCCAATACTTTTTTCTTTCCTTCCTTAATGGACATGTTCATAAACTTCTTCTCGTTATATATTGTTCAGCTGCTTTATATACTATCCTTTCGGTAGCAATTATTCCCGCTATAAACCTTTGTCAAGAAATATTGCAGGTGTTTTTGCAGCTCTTTGAACATAATGAACTGAATTCACTCGAATAAGATGCAGGTCATACAGCGGGCACAAGAAGCTGTCGGATAACTTCATCCTCCCTCAATCCCTCCCGTCAAGGGAGGGAAGAAGTATCCGTGGCAGAATTGACGGTTACCCCAAGAACTGACATTAATTCTATTTCTTATCAGCATTATCTTCGGCAGCAGCAGTCGCGGTTTCAGCTTTTTCGGCAACCGGGGCTGCCCCGGACTCAACTTTTGACTCCGCGACTCCGCTGGCGCCGCAAGCAGCTCCGCCGCTTTCAGCAACTTCTTTTTCCGCTGGCGCTTCCACTGATACGGGCTGTTCCGTCTCTTTTTTCGGTTCCGGGTTTTCCTTTTTCTGCATCCTTTCCAAATCCTTGATCCACAACGGATGGCGGTGCAGGGCGTAATCCAGACGAACCCGGCCGGTAAAGATGCCGCGCACCATCGGCCGGTTCGGCTTTAAGAGTATTGCGCCCATATGCCCCAAAAAGGCAAGGATAAAGAGAATAAAGCTGATATTGTGCATCCATGTAGCCCATAGAACGACCGTGTAATTCATGTCCGGCGCATATACATTTTTATAAACTTTAATCAACCCGGAAATAATCAAAAGGATAATAACCGACGCCATGCCGACATATGCCAGCCGCTGCTCCGGCAGGTATTTATGAAAGGGAGGCTCTGGACCCATCCCTAAAAAACTTTTAACAACTATAATCGACGCTTTTACGTCGCCTTTTTGCGGTATCAGCCCTTTCTCGCCCTGCACACCATGATAAAAAAGATGGAAACAGGATGCGGCAATTAAAACAACCGATGCGGCGTAATGGACATAGAGGGAAACAATATAATCTCCGGACCACGTCAGTCCCGGCAACGAGGTAATATAATAGCGGCTCGCCATCGGCATTTGAAACATGCCGGTCAAAAGAAGGATAAGACCGGAGAGAGCGATGGACCAGTGTTCCATCAATTCCAGGACGCCGTGGCGGACGACAAGTCCCTTTTCGGACAGTATTTTCTCACTCATTTATTTTCCCCCTCTCCTTTCATTTCATCCTTCCCGCCGGAAAACCATTTCCAGGAAAGACCAATGCCCGCCGCCATAACTCCCAGGACGGGAGCCGCCAGTGTCGCCTTGCCCAGACCATCCGTTTCCACCATACGTCTTTGGACGCCCACCGCCATATCCGGCCGGCCCGGCTCTTTCTTCATGGTCTTATTTATCAGCTCAAAGGGAACATCCGACACATACAGCGTTGCTGTGCCGCCGTTTTCTCTTTTCCCGTAAATAAAGCCTTGAATTTTACCGGCCCTCTCTTCGGCCAGCGCATAGATATCCCTTCTTGCTCCATGAATCATCGCGTTTTGCGGACAGGCCTCCACACAGGCCGGTTTTTGCGAAGCTTGGAGCCTCTCCACGCATAAATCACATTTGTACATAACGCCGTTGCCCATAAAATGAGGCAGAATATGCATATAGATTCCGACACCGGACTGACGCTGGGGTATCTGCCACGGACAGACGGCCTTGCATTTCGCCCCGCCGAAACACGTTTCCTGATCGATAACTACGGCGCCGTTTTCGTATTTATGGTTCGACGAAAAAGGACAGATAGTAGCGCAGGCGGGATTGTCGCAGTGCATGCAGCGGCGCGGAATAAAGATTTCCTTTTTCTTTCCGCCGGTATCAACTTCAACCTTTTGCACGTAAATAAAATTGTAGGGCGTCAGACGATCGGCGACTTGCTGCGTGGTGGACCAGTCCTCGATATTTTTCCGGGGCCAGGGCTCGGGAATCGGTGATACAGGGGCGGGAATTTTCCCTTTATTGATAGTTTTGCAGGCCGATACACAAGCGGGAATTTCCCTGTCCTTACATCCGTTGCATAAAGTCAGGTCTATCAATGTCGCCTGCCGGCTGTTGCTGGCCGCCTGGGCGGCTTTAGGCATACCGAACCCGGCAACGGCTGCCAGACCTGCTGAAACTTTCAAAAACAACCGGCGGCTGATCCCCATTGTCTTTTGCTTTTCCATAACCGGACTCCTTTTCTGCGGCAGTGGGCGAAATTTGAAGGAACCAAGAGGTTGGAACGACGGCCTGCCGCCCCATGCCCTCAGTCTGTATTAATGCCCCCCAACGGCATCTTTTGTCCAGTAAATTTTCGCTGCTCAATAAGAAGTGAATTTTAATGATAACAGAGCATTCGCAGCGCGATCTTTGTAGTTGAGAATCTCTTCAATCTTTGCCATGATCTCTCAGGCCAGGCCGCATTCTCTGCCGGACTTTGCCGGATGCCGTAAACTGTGTGGAGCAAAACCAACAAACACGAGGAAGCAACATGCTGCAATGGTTTGCCAACCGCCGCCGGAAAAAACTTTCGGCCGCGCCCTTTCCCCGGGAATGGAAAAACATATTACAACAGAACGTAGCCCATTATTGTCTGCTCGCTGATGACGAACGCGCCCATTTGCAGGAACTTCTTCAGGTATTCATCAACGAAAAATATTGGGAAGGCTGTGGAGGTCTGGAGCTGACCGATGAAATACGGGTGACCATCTCCGCCCAAGCCTGCCTGCTGATTCTCAATCTGCCCCACAACTATTATGAAAATGTGGAAACAATTCTCGTCTATCCCTCTACAGTCCTTCTGCCGCAGCGGAAGCTGGCTTTTTTCGAAACCGCCCTGCAGCCAATCGAACCGGAAGCTCCCATTACGGGGCAAGCTTTCCGCCAGGGGCCGCTGATTCTCGTCTGGGACGAAGTTTTACGCGGCAGCCGCCATCCGGAAGGGGGCTACAACGTAGTCTACCATGAATTCGCCCATAAGCTGGACATGCTCGACGGGGCGGCCGACGGCACACCCCCGCTGCGCAGCCGTTCCGAATACCGTGACTGGGTGCGGATATGCTCGGGCGAATTCCTGCGCCTGCGCCGGGAAGTTGAACGCGGCGGGGAAAGTTTTCTCAATTCCTACGGCGCCGTCAATGAAGCTGAATTCTTCGCCGTAGCCACCGAACAATTTTTCGATCAACCTCACACCATGATTAAACACGCTCCTGATCTCTACGGGATTCTGCGTCAATACTACCGCCAGGACCCTGCCCGGCGCACCGCCGGAAAAGACTGCGCCATTTGAAGCCACTATTGTTTGCTGGAAGGAATTATTTTTGAACAAATGGAAATCATATAGTTCTTACCAAAATCTTTGTACTGTGCTACTGGATAAAAATGAATATCTGGAAAAAGAAAAGTACAATTCTGATAACCTGCCCCAGGGGAGTCGCACCTTACCTGCAAAAAGAAGTTGCAGCCCTGGGGTTTGCAGTGCAAATGGTGCAGGACACGGCCGTCGAGACGGAAGGAACTCTCGAAGATACGCTGCTTTTAAATCTTCACCTGCGCACCGCTCAGCGGGTGCTGTATCTTTTGAAGAAGGACGCAGTGGACTCTCCGGGCGCTCTTTACAAACATGTTTACGATTTTCCCTGGGAATCCTTAATTCCCGCTTCCGGAAGAAATGCTTACCTCTGTATAACTTCGATTGTTGAAAATCCGCTGATCACCGATTCCCGTTTCGTCAACGTTAAAGTGAAAGATGCCGTCGTGGACCGGATTCGGAAAAAATGCGGTTCGCGGCCGAATTCCGGCCCGGATAAAGATAAGGCTGTTGTTCATGTTTATTGGAAAAACAATGAAGCCGCCGTTTACCTGGATACTTCCGGTGAACGCCTAGCGCTGCGCGGCTACCGGAAGATTCCGCTTACGGCGCCTATGCAGGAAACTCTCGCGGCGGCGGTGATCCTGGCCTCCGGCTGGAACGGAGAAGGGGCCTTTGTCAATCCGATGTGCGGCAGCGGAACATTAGCCATCGAGGCCGCGATGATCGCGCATAACCGGGCGCCGGGGCTTCTGCGCAATAACTACAGTTTTATGTATATTCAGGGATTCCCGGAAGAACTCTGGCGGGAGATGCGCAAAAAAGCGCGGAATGCCGTCCGGAAGAATACATCTGCAAGAATCATCGCTACGGATATTGACAAAGAGGCGGTAGCCGCCGCAAAGCTCAACGCCCAGACCGCCGGAGTGGATCACCTGATCGAATTTAATCATTGTTCTTACGAAAAAACACTTCTTCCGGAAGAAGGCGGCGTAATTATCATCAATCCTCCCTACGGCGAACGTATGGACACGGTTGCCGACAAAAACCAATACCGCCGGGCAGAAAAATTCACTTCTGATCGAAAGGTTATCATTCGCCGGGCTGCCGGCAAACCCGGTATAAGCGGTCTTTCCAGTACACGGTCGCGGCTGGAAAATCTTTATCAGGGCATCGGCGATTTTTTTAAGACAGCGGGAGGCATTTATCGAGGGTATATCTTTACGGGCAATCTGGAAATGATCAAGAAGGTTGGCCTAAGAACCAAACAAAGGATAATTCTGTACAACGGCGACATCGAATGCCGCCTGCTGGAATACGAACTGTATAAAGGAAGTAGAAAAAGCCCGGTATTACCCGAATGACAAATGGCTTGGTTAAAGTATATCTTTACTAAATCCGATTATCAGTGCATAATATAAAATTAAAACGTCTCAAAAAACATTCAAACATGAACAACTTGTTTACCATCCTGTCTGATTTGCTCTGAACATGTTAATTTAATATTGATAACCGGCAAGTTTTTTGATTGTTATTGTTTTGGAAACAAAAAGGAGAACCTATGGACAATTTATTTGATAATAAACAATGGAAGTTTTGGTCGGACTGGCAGCGCCATGCAAGTGA
>DAOQVG010000156.1:0-5286 GCA_035341435.1 Smithellaceae bacterium | reverse complement strand
CTAAGTGGATTTTCTAACATGGCTTAACCGGATCGTGGCGGTGTCGGCAAAACACCGCCACGACTCTTTAATGATTATTTGTCATAAAAAACAAGGAAATATAAAAAGGATACTTTATGAACATAAAACGAATAATTTTATTTCTGGCAATTTTTCTTATTCCTTCTTTTGCAGCAGCTGAAGAAATTGCTCTGCATCAGGATCTGAAGGCGCGTGCGGCTATTGTCAAATCCAACCCGGACGGCCTCTGGGAGAAAACACTTGTGATTCAATTTCCCCAGGAGAGGCGCACCCTTTCCACCAATGACGGCGTTCTGAATACAAAGGCCGTCGCCAATCATTCCGCCCATCCACAGTTGTGGAATTGTAATGGTGACACCATGAAAACGGGTCACAAAGTGGGTGCAAAAGTTTATATGCAGAATATCCGCAAAAGAACGGCGCACAACTGTGGGCTCCGCATCGAAGGTCTGGCCATGATGGGCACCTCGGCTGATATGGACAATCTGGCTGTGGTGACAAAAACACACCACCCCTTCGTTGTCACCGCTCTGGTCACGGCCGGGGCGAAAGGCAATGCCGTCAGAACCGGCGTGGATGAGGGAAGTTACGTGGAAGCAGACCCCGCTTCGGGTACGCTGGCAGCGTCTCAGGAATCCAAACCGGGAACGATCAACATTATCCTGCTCACCAATGCCCGTGTTACCGATGGCGGTATGGTAAGGGCCGTCATAACGGCAACCGAAGCAAAGACAGCCGCCCTGGAAGATCTGCATGTCCCCAGTACCTACACGAAAAATGCGCAGGCTACGGGCACAGGAACCGACGGTATTATTATTGTTTCAGGTTCATCGGGACCGCTGGTTACCTATCCCGGCGGCCACAGCCGGATCGGCGGGCTAATGGGCAAGGCGGTCTATGAGGCGGTTGTGGAAGCGCTGGGCAAACAAAATGGGTTTAAAAAAATAGCTAAAACAGGTATGGGAATTGAGCAGTGAGTGTCTCTTGTCCCAGGCTCATCATTGGAGGAACTCACGGCGGCCTTGGCAAAACCGCTCTCACCCTTGCTCTCGTAGTCGCTCTTTGCCGCCGGGGATATCGAGTCCAGACCTTTAAGGTGGGGCCCGATTTTCTTGATCCCTTTTATCTGGCCGTCGCCTCCGAAAGACCCTGCTACAATCTTGACGGCTGGATGATGGGGCATAAATACGTAGAAAACCTTTTCGCCCGCGTTACTGCCGATGCCGATATCGCTGTGATCGAGGGTGCCATGGGGCTTTTCGACGGAGCTAAAATAAATAGCCTGAAGGGAAGCACGGCGGAGATTGCCGCCTGGCTGAAGGCTCCCGTGGTTCTTGTAGCCGATGCTCACGGGGTGGCCAGAAGCCTGGCTGCTACAGTGAAGGGTTATGCTACATTCGACAGTAGAGTTAAAATAGGCGGCGTTATTGCCAACCGCTGCGCCTCCGAAAACCATGCGCTGCTCCTGAAGCAGGCGTTGCGGGCCGCCTCGCTCCCGCCCCTCGTAGCAGCAATTCCCTGGGGCGCGTTGCCCAAACTTCCCCGACGGAATTCGGGAGCGATTACGGTCGACGGGAAGAATCTCTCACCGCAGATATTAGAAAAGCTGACCACTGTATTCGAGCAACATGCCCTTTGCGAAGAGTTTATCAAACTTGCGGTAACGGCCCCGCTCCTGTCCGCCAATCCTCCGGTGAAACAGGCACTTTCCAAAAGAGCGCGTTTGGGGGTTGCCTATGATGACGCCTTTCATTTTTACTATCAGGATTTCTTTGATGAACTGGAGTTTCTCGGCTGCGAACTTGTCCGCTTTTCCCCCCTCAGTGACAGCCGTCTACCTGACGATCTCGACGCCCTCTATTTCGGCGGCGGCTATCCCGAGGAAATGGCGGCGGGCTTGTCGAGAAATTCGGCAATGCGCCTTGCCGTAAAACAATTTGCCCAAAGCGGCCGGCCGGTGTACGCCGAATGCGGCGGCCTCATGTATCTCTGCCGGAGTCTGGAAAAGGCAGATGGAAGCGTTTACCCGATGACCGGGCTGCTGCCGGCAAAGACCCGGATGCATCACCGCATCCAGTCGCTGGCTTACACGGAGGTCTTCCTGAAGGAAGATTCCCTCTGGGGAAATCGGGGCAGTATGGCCAGAGGGCATGAATTCCACTACTCTCAAATCCTGGCGGGCTCTGGAGATCTCGATGGCTGGCGTTCCGTCTACAGCGCTAAAAAACGCCGGACCGTTGTTCCGGAAGAAGAAGGTTTTCAGAAAGGCCGGGTGCTGGCGAGCTATGTCCATCTGCATCTGGCGAGCCGTCCTGCGCTGCTGGAATATTTTGTTAAAACGTGTGCAGGAGACAGCGCATGACCATGAAGTTATAAAAGTAGAATCGGTCCACAAATCGACGCAATAGTTGAATTTTGCCCCCCTTCGTGCTAGCGTCCTGATTGATTTTAATCTGGCGCAGGCAGGAAGGTAAATCTTGAAATATTATCCCATTTTCTTAGATATCGCGGGTAAAAAATGCGTGGTGGTCGGCGGCGGCGATGTCGCCGCCAGAAAAGTAAAAAGACTCTGCGAGAGCGGCGCTGAGGTTTTGGTCGTAAGCCCCGAGCTTGCACCGGAGCTGATTGCCCTGAAGTCCGCCCGAAAAATAGAACATGCTGCCGCCCGGTATGATGTCCAACATCTTGAAGGTGCGGTATTGATTATCGGGGCGACGGATAATGATAAAATTAATGAGGCAATTTCCAGCGACGCCCGACGTTTGGGGATTCCGGTAAATATCGTTGATGATCCGCAGAAATGTGATTTTATTTTGCCCTCTATCGTAGAAAGAGGCGATCTGATCATCGCCTGCAGCACCGGCGGTGGTTCACCCGCCCTGGCGCGGTGTCTGCGTGAAGAGCTCGAGGCCGCCTACGGCGAAGAATATGGGATTCTGCTGAAACTGCTTGGCCGGTTGCGGGAAAAGATGGAAAAGAACGCCGGTGTCGGCAAAGTTTGGTTTGAGCAGTTGATGACTAAAGGTTTAATGGAGGCCATCCGGCGGAAAGATGATAATAAGGTAAAGGAAATCATCCGTGAAGTCACCGGCGAGGAGGTGCACCTTGATTAGTCCGGAAAAGATCATGTTCACGCTGGCTTTGGGATGTTGTGGATTGGCAACGGCCGGGTATCTGCTGTCGCTGCTGGTAAAAAAAGTAGCCCTGGCGAAAGCATCGACCTGGATTCTGGCGACCGGTTTTCTTTTTCTCACCGTAAACCTGATTGGGGCCGCCGTTAATTCCGGCGGGTGGGCTAATTTCGGTTCGCGCCACTTTCTGTCGGTTTATGCCTGGGCGATCAGCGGCATTTACCTGGGTTTGCAATTCAAAACCAAAACCAGAATACTGGGCGCTTTCATTGCCCCGTTTATTTTGTTGTTTTTGATCACGGCGGCAGGTCAGGGATCGGAAAAAAGTCTGGTGCCGACCCCATGGCAGGGCTGGTTTATGACTTTTCATCTTGTACTGGCGATCACCGGCGAGGCGATCTTTGTCCTTGTTTCCTGCGCCGGGGCAATGTTTATTATTCAGAACAGCCTTCTGAAGCACAAAAAATTAGGTTCGATGGGCCGGCTGTTGCCGTCGCTGGGTGACCTCGACCGGATAAATCATCTGGGGCTGCTTTGGGGATTTCCCCTGCTGACGCTCGGTATGATTTGCGGGGCTGTTTACGCCGCCTCTTTCTGGAATCATCTTTGGACTGCTGATCCGAAAGTGATCTGGGCTTTTGCCGTCTGGGTTATTTACGGTTTTTTATTGCACCAGCGTTTGGCCATCAATTGGAAAGGTCTCCGGATGGCGGTATTGTCCTGTGTTGTTTTTGTCCTGTTTTTATTGTCGGCTCTGTTGATCAGATTTTGTTTTTCAACCGTGCATAAATTTATTTAAATATGATTGTATTAGTGGGCTTAAATCATAAAACGGCGTCGCTTAGCATACGGGAAAAGCTTTTTGCTGGATGCGAGGGAAAAACAAATTTGCTGGGAGAACTGTCGGCGATTGACGGTGTTTTGGAAATTCTTTACCTTTCCACCTGCAACCGGGTGGAGCTGGTTGCCGCCGCGGAGGATGTTCCGCAGGTATTGGCTGCACTCAGATCTTTTCTCGTGCGCAGCGGCAACCTGACGGAGAGAGAAGCTGCAACCTGTCTGTATGGATATCGGGATGAAGAGGCGATCCGTCATTTGTTCCGGGTTGCCTCCAGCCTCGATTCTCTGGTGATGGGCGAAGCACAGATTCTGGGGCAGGTCAAGGAGGCTTTCCGCCAGGCTCTGGCGGGAAATTTCACCGGCATTGCGCTCAACAGACTGATGCACCGGGCCTTTCGTACCGCCAAACGTGTACGGACGGAGACAGGCATCGCCGCCAATCCGGTTTCGGTAAGCTTCGCCGCCGTGGAACTGGCCAAAAAAATATTCGGCACGCTGGCCGGGAAAAAAGTTCTGGTCATCGGTGCGGGGGAGATGGCGGAACTGACCCTCACCCACCTGATCGGCAACGGTGCGGAGGAAATCACCGTCGCCAACCGGACAGTTTTACAAGCTTCCGCACTGGCGGAAAAATATCACGGTAATGCCATAGGACTGGCCAATCTCACTGAGGCGCTCAGCGACGCCGATATCGTCATCAGCTCCACCGGTGCGCCGGAGTATATCGTAACGGCGGAAATGGTCCGCCAGTGTCTGCGCAAACGTAAAAACCGTCTGCTGTTTTTAATCGACATCGCCGTGCCGCGCGACATTGATCCGGCGGTGGACGATGTCAGTAATGTTTATCTTTATAATATCGATAACTTGCAGGATATTGTCGATGAAAACATAAAAAATCGCCACCGGGAGGCGCTCAAGGCGGAGCAGATCGTTGAGGAAGAAGTGGCCCAGTACAGCAAGTGGCTCAAAGAATTGAAGGTTGTGCCTACGATTGTTTCGCTGCGCAATAAGGCCGAAAGTATTGTCAGGATGGAAATGATAAAAGCCCAGGGCTGGATGGCGAAGTTTGAAAACGGCGACCGGGAAAAAGTGGAGGCGCTGGTAAACGGCATCGTTAATAAAATTTTACATGCGCCGGTGGTGGTAATGAAGGAAGAAAGCTCCGAATTTAATTCGCAGGATATTGTTGCCGCGGTGCGCCAGCTCTTCCGGCTCGACGATTGATGACTTTGTAAAAAAGCCGGATGCTGCGTTGCGCTTCATCCTTCGTCACTGCGGCGTACGCTAAGTACGC
>DAOQVG010000155.1:0-5289 GCA_035341435.1 Smithellaceae bacterium | reverse complement strand
GAAAAATGCCAAAAAAGATGACCCCGATAAGGATGAAATCTATACTGTGGGCACGGTCGGCATAATTATACAGCTGCTGCGCCTGCCGGATGGAACCGTTAAAGTATTGGTTGAAGGGAAAAAGAGGGGCGTTGTTAAAGAATACGTAGAAAACGAAGAATTTTTCCTTGTCAAAATACAAGAAATTGATGATATCGACGATAAAAACGATGTAAAAAAGCAGGCTTTAATGCGCAGCATTAAAGAATCATTTGAACTTTATCTTAAGCTCAGCAAGAAAATCCATGTGGAAATGATGGGCACCATCGCCGCGATAGAGGATCCTTCCAAGCTTGCTGATGTTGTCATCACTCACATTAATGTGAAACTGGAAGATAAACAAAAGATAGTAGAAATATTTGACGTCACGGAGCGTCTCGAAGCAATTTATTCTCTGATGCTTTCGGAAATTGAAATTCTGCAGGTCGAAGAAAAAATCAAACGGCGTGTGAAGAAGCAGATGGAGAAAACGCAGAAGGACTACTATCTCAACGAACAAATGCGGGCCATTCAGAAGGAAATGGGCGAAAAGGATGATTTCCGCAATGAGATAGCTGAACTCGAAAAGCGTCTGAAACAGAAAAAAATGTCCGAAGAGGCCACGAAAAAAGTCCGGCAGGAAATTAAAAAACTGCAGATGATGGCCCCCATGTCAGCGGAAGCGACGGTTGTGCGAAATTACATAGACTGGTTGCTGGACATGCCCTGGTCGGACAAAACGGAAAATACCTATACTTTGAAAGAATCGGAGGCGATTTTAGAAGAAGATCATCATGGCCTGGAAAAAGTAAAAGAGCGGATCATTGAATATCTTGCCGTGCAATCGCTCGTCAAGAAGAATAAAGGTCCGATCCTTTGCCTGGTTGGTCCTCCCGGCGTTGGTAAAACATCGATTGCCAAGTCCGTCGCACGGGCGACAAATAGAAAATTCGTCCGCATATCGTTGGGCGGTGTTCGTGATGAAGCGGAAATTCGCGGCCATCGGCGCACATATATCGGAGCCATGCCGGGAAAAATTATTCAGTCTTTGAAGAAAGCCGGTTCCAATAACCCCGTTTTCTGTCTTGACGAAGTGGATAAGCTTTCGTCGGATTTCCGGGGTGATCCTTCCTCCGCTCTGCTGGAAGTTCTAGATCCGGAACAGAACTTCGCCTTTAATGATAATTATCTCGATATAGACTACGATCTGTCGGATATAATGTTCATTACCACGGCAAATGTTTTGCAGACTATACCGACTCCTCTGCAGGACAGAATGGAAATAATTCGAATAGCCGGGTATACGGAGCAGGAGAAGCTGCAGATCGCGACGAGATTTCTGGTGCATAAGGAAATGGAAGCCAATGGTTTACAGCCGGAAAGTGTTGAATTTACAAGAGGATCATTGCTGAGAATTATCCGCCAATACACGCGGGAAGCGGGGGTGCGCAATCTGGAAAGAGAGATAGCCTCTGTTTGCCGAAAAGTGGCTAAAGAATTGGTGGAAAGCGGGTCAAAGAAAAAAATAATCATCATGACCAAATCGATTCCCAGGTATCTGGGAATTCCAAAATTCCGGCACGGTGAAACGGAAGGCAAAAATGATGTTGGTCTGGCCATTGGTCTCGCCTGGACGGAAGTCGGCGGTGAGCTTTTGTCCATTGAATCTTCCGTTATGGAAGGAACCGGTAAAATGGTTATGACCGGCAAATTGGGAGATGTCATGCAGGAATCCGTTCAGGCCGCCCTGTCGTATATTCGGGCGCGGGCTGAAAAATTCGGTCTGCCGAAGAATTTTTACAAGGAAATTGATATTCACGTACATGTTCCTGAAGGGGCGATTCCCAAAGACGGCCCCTCGGCGGGAATTGCGATGACCACGGCAATTGCCTCCGCGTTGATGAAGAAGAAAGTAAGATCCGATTTGGCCATGACCGGTGAAATCACACTGAGGGGAAGGGTGCTGCCTATTGGCGGGTTAAAGGAAAAAATTCTTGCCGCCCATCGAGGCAATATAAAAACAGTCATTATTCCCAAAGATAATGAAAAAGACATTGCAGAAGTGCCGAAAAATGTGCAAAATGCACTGGAAATTATTTATGTCGAACATGTAGACGAAGTGTTGGATAGGGTTTTTGTTCAAGATGAAGATAACTTTAATGACACCCGCAAGCCGGGTTTGGGGATGAGCAGTTCGGCAGTTAATTAAAAGTCTAATTATTGCTTGACAAGTAATACCTAATGTTGTTAGAAGCCTCCCAACGTTTTAAAGATGCGGGCGGGTAGCTCAGCTGGGAGAGCGCCACGCTTACACCGTGGATGTCACAGGTTCAAGTCCTGTCCCGCCTACCATTTAAGCTGGTTATAGAACATTAACAACAAAGATTTTTTGGGGTCGTAGTTAAGTTGGTTATAACGCCGGCCTGTCACGCCGGAGGGCGTGGGTTCAAGTCCCATCGGCCCCGCCAGAAAATCTAAGGGAGTCGGCCATTATTGGCGGCTCCCTTTTGTTTTTTTCTGCACTTGCCGGCCGGTTTTGATCGTGTTTTTTTAATTCCGAAATTTCTATTTGCTGATGACGCCGGGACGCGGCGGAGGCGGAGGCCGTCGAGCGTATTCATTAGCTTGCATTTTCGCGGTCAATTTAGTAATTTTTATATAAAATTAGAAAAGAAAGGAACAAAATATGGATTACGAGGGGACAATATATCGGCCGCCCAGTGAGGCATATAGTTTGTTGTTGCAGGTGACGACCGGTTGTTCGCACAACAACTGCACCTTCTGTGGAAATTATTCAGATAAAAAATTCAAGATAAAATCTCTGGATATTATAAAAAGAGATTTGCAGGAAGCCCGCGCCTACGGACCTATAGAAAAAGTGTTTTTATGCGACGGGGATGCGCTGATCATACCCCAGGCAAGGCTGGAAGAAATGCTCAGCTTGATCAATGAATACATCCCCAGTGTGCAGAGGATCGGAACTTACGGCAACGCCAAAAGCATATTAAGAAAATCAGTTGATGAGCTCAAAAAATTAAGAGAGCTGGGTTTGAAAATTATCTATCTTGGCGTGGAAACAGGCAACGTTGAGCTGCTCAAGAAAATCAAAAAAGGCGCCACCTACGAACAACTGGTCGAAGCGGGGCGCCGGGTGAAAGAAGCAGGCATTTTGCTTTCCGCCACGGTGATTCTGGGCTTGGGCTCGATTGAAAAGAGCATTGAACATGCAATGGATACGGCCCGGATATTAACCGACATGGATCCCGACTACGTCGGAGCTCTGACATTGATGCTGGTTCCCGGAACGGAGCTCTACGCGGATTTCCAGGCCGGGAAATTTGTTTTGCCGGATAAATTTGGTTTCATTCGCGAATTATACCTGATTATCGCAAACTCCAGTTTTACCAATTGTTTTTTCACGGCAAATCATGCCTCCAATTATCTGCCGATCCGGGCCAGTTTACCGCAGGAAAAGGAAAAAATATTATCGATGATTAGCTCCGTAATCGACACCAGAGATTTAAGCAGGATGAGACCGGAATATATGCGTGCTCTATAAAACAAAAGAGGCAGCTTTCTATTGACAATGAACAGGCAAAAAATATTTTTCTGGCGCAGTGATGAATATGTAAAAAAACTTATCGGATCTATTCTGAGCAGAGCTCAGATTTACGGGATAATGGATAAATCTTCCAGAAAAATGATCGAAAATATCCTGGATTTTACCCAAATGCTGGCCAGGGAGATAATGGTGCCCCGGACAGAAATAAGGGCGGTGAGCTCGCAGGCGACGGTGGAGGAAATAATTACCGAAGTAACGGACTCGAAGCATACAAGAATTCCGGTTTATCGCGAAACAATCGATAATATTATCGGTATCTTAAATGTTAAAGACTTGCTTGCTTTCTGGTCGAAGCAAATTACCAGGGAAGACATACTATCAATTCTGACAAAGCCTTACTACATACCGGAAACGAAGAACACCCACTTGCTGTTCCAGGAATTGAAAGAGAACAAAAAACATATCGCCATTGTAATTGATGAATACGGAGGAACGTCCGGACTGATAACATTGGAAGATTTGCTCGAAGAGATTGTCGGGGAAATCCGCCATGAGTACGAACCGGTGACCATTGACGACGGCATTATTCCGGTTTCCGACGGAGCGTTCATAGTGGACGGCAGAACGGAAATAGAAAAAATAGAAGAACATTTAAATGTCCGGCTGAAAAAAGGAAGGTACGAAACTCTCAGCGGTTTTATCTTGAATTCCATCAAAAGAATTCCTTTAACCGGCGAAAAATTTGAAATTGATGGACTGGAAATATTAATTGAAAATGCAGACGAACGGAGCATCAAAAAAGTAAGAATTAAAAAAATAAAAGAAAACCTTGATGGCTAAAAATATTCTACAAGCAAAAAAGCAGCAGTTATTGTCCAACAAATCTCTTACCCTGGAAGCAATTGTTCTGGCCGCAGCCAGCGGTGTATTGCTTTTTTTATCCTTTCCCAAGTACGGCTCGGGGTTTCTGGCCTGGATTGCTTTAATTCCGTTGTTGTGGGCGATAAGAGGAGTCTCTTCCATACGACAGGGGCTGCTTCTGGGTTTCATTGCCGGCATGGTTTGCCACATCGGCCTCATCTACTGGATAACCTACGTCGTTGTCAATTATGGCTATCTGCCCATATATGTGGGAATTGTATTAATGCTTTTGCTGGCCTGCTATCTGAGTATTTACATTTCTCTGTTTTCAGCAGGCGTTATTTTTTTCCGGCCACGGATTCCTCTGTGGCTGGCGGCTCCCGTTTTATGGGTGTGTCTGGAATATGGTAAATCATATTTACTGACCGGCTTTCCCTGGGAAAACCTTGGTTATTCGCAATATCTGAACAAGTACATTATTCAATTTGCCGATATCGCCGGTGTCTTTGGCATCTCCTTTTTAATTGTTCTGGTAAACGCGGCGTTAATCGAAGTAATAGGCAAAAAAACCAGGAAGGAATTTATTCTGGCGGCCACCGTGATTTTGATTATAGCCGGCGTCTTATTTTACGGAGTAAAAAGATCGGCACAGATTGATCTGATTCTGAAAAATGCGCCGGAGACGGAGGTTTCCATTATCCAGGGCAACATGGATCAGGCGATAAAATGGAATGATAGTTTCCAGAAAAATACGGTGGATATTTATAAGAATCTTTCTTTACAAAATATGCCCTCGCCGGGAGGTTTGATCGTCTGGCCGGAAACCGCCGTTCCTTTTGATTATCAGG
>DAOQVG010000154.1:0-5304 GCA_035341435.1 Smithellaceae bacterium | reverse complement strand
TCTGCTGATGCAGCTTTCGAAGACTTCACCAAAACGCGGGCCCAGCATAGACATGCTGCATGTTTCGACCATGACACCCTGCAGCCTTTCTCGAATACTGCGGGCGACCTGCTCCATGCCGCTGTCGGCACCGGGAACCCGGCTTCCATGGCCCATGAGGATGACGGCCTGGCTTGCCTGCCGGGGAATTGCCTTTGCTGTCTTTGATTCCACTTTCTTTGCGGCCAGTGATGCGAGGGCGTGGAGAATACTCACTGCGACGGCGCTCCCACCGCGTCGACCCCTGAGGGCGATGTATGGTATGCCCAGCCCCATGGTCTCCTCCTTGCTTTCCGTTACGTGAACGAAACCGACCGGCGCAGCTACGACCAGAGCCGGTTTAAGCCCCTCTTCGATAATCATCCGGTTGAGCTCCATAAGACCTACGGGTGCATTGCCGAAGAGTATGATTGCGCCTTCCAGCAGGGGTGCGGCTTTGCGCACCGCCAGCAGGGATCGGGGAAGGCCGCTCTGCCGGGCCTTAACGGCGATATCGAAATCGGCAATATGGCAGTGAATGCTGTCATGGCTGTAAGCAGAATTAATGCCCGTCAGTCTGGCCAGAGAAATGCCGGCCCGGATCATGTTTGTGTCTGTGTAAATCGGTTTGCCGTTTTTTAAGGCTTCGACGGCGGAACTGACGGCATCGGAGGAAAACCGGATGTCATCGATGATGGTAAAATCGCCGGTTGTATGAATCATGCGGCGCGATACCTGCCATTCGTCGGAAGAGAATTGATGCGCCGGGGCTTCCCTGTCTATGATTTCGAAGGAAATTCTTTCGATGTCGTCGCCGCTCATTGGTTTTTCCATAAAGCGGCTCATAAGTGTTCCTCTTTCCTTTTTCATATTTCACCTTCTTCCTTTTGAATAAGACGGCCACAGCTCTATTGGATCATGACAATTTCCCTGTCCGTCATTTACCCCCTAAATGCAAAAATCCCCGAACCTGAAAAAGATTCGGGGATGCCGTATTTCATCCTTTATTAACGATGCATTACTATTTTCCTTAATAGTCTTATCCTGCATCATATCCATAGGCAGGTCTTCTGGCTTCCGGATCAACCAAATTACCGCGTCTTCCCATTTATAAAACAGTGACGTATTGCGGCATTTGTCCCCGGTTACAGCGGCGGATCCACGACGGACTTGCACCGTCTTCCCTTGCAGCGCGCTCCAATCAAAGCTGCCGTCCAGGCGTCGTCGCGTTATTGGAAATACAACAACTTGAGCTAATCACCTGTGGGCATGAAAGTTTGATCTGGAATTCGGCTGCCGCTCGTACGAGCAACCTATGGTCGTGCTGCTTATCCTATGTTTCCCTCTTTGTCAATAATGGATTTTTTTATTACATCCTTCTTGACAATCATCCGCTTTTTTTATATAGAGCCCAACAAGATCGACAGACAGTTCTTTTAAATTTTATTGATGTTGTTTTGGTTACCCGTAAAAAGGGCATAATAGGGAATCCCGTGCAATTCGGGAACGGACCCGCCACTGTAAGCAGCGACGACACCCATGCTTTTCAGAGTATTTCAGAAAATGCTTATGAGAAGGAAACCACTGTTAGATTATAATGGGAAGGAATGGGTAGTAGGATGACCTGCGAGTCAGGAGACCTGCCAAGACAAGTTCCGTGCAGCTTCGATGGCAAAGAGGGCACGGTAGTGTGTTTGCCGGATTATAAAAACGTTAATCCCCGATCATGACAAATGATCGGGGATTTTTTTTGGAAAAGACTTCCTTCAATGGAAGAAGACGTCGAGGAAGGGATCGTATATGAAAGAAGAGATTGTGTTGGATAACCGAAAAAACTGGATCAGCATTTTGTCGTCATTGACAGTTCATGCCGGTTTCATGTCGGTCTTCTTTATGCTTTCAGCCTTTCCCCTGCTGGATGTCCAGACTTTCCACATACGTTTTGACCAGTTCCAGGAAGAGCAATCAATTGCCTCCTCGCCCGCTCCGGCCCAAGCAGCTACGACACACCGCGAAATTCGCCGCCCCCGGACACAAAAGCCACCGATGCAGCCGACCCAGCGTAATACAGACGTTATTGCTCCGCAGCAGCCGGATAATGTGCCCCCCGTCCTCGCGCAAGAATCACAGCTGCCGCCGGCAAACACAAACGTTATGAGCGCTGCTTCGGCTGCATCCGCCGCACCGACAGGCGACAAGACGACAAACTCGGGAGTTTTGGACACGACGTTTGGCGAGGTCGACGCCCCGCGCTTTCTTCACCGGGAATTGCCGCTGTATCCGCATCGTGCACGGCGCCTGGGCCGCGAGGGAAAAGTTGTGCTGAAATTATTCATCGATCAGGCAGGAAAACTGCGGGATGTAACAGTCGTCGAGCCCGCTGCTTATGGTTTTACGGAAGCAGCTGTGGAGGCCGTAAAAAAGTCCACCTTTGTGCCGGCGCGCAGACACGGCCAGAGCGTTGCTTCCCGGGCAATCATCAACATTCGTTTCCGCCTGTTGTCAGAATAATGGAAATTTTAATCTTGAGGTAAAAATTATGGCCTATCTTGGTTTGATCATTGATTATGGTATTTTAGGGCTTCTGGGAATAATGAGCATTGCTGCTTTGTCGATTGTAATTGAAAGATATCTCACTTTCAGAAAAGTTCAAACGCAGCAGTTTCCGGACAAGCGTTTGCTGGAATATGAACTGACCAAGGGGATTCATTTAGTCGCCACCATCGGTAGCAATGCCCCCTACATCGGTTTATTGGGTACCGTACTGGGCATCATGTTTACGTTTTACACCATGGGAACGCAGGGTTTTATTGATACCAGCAAAATAATGATCGGGTTGTCCATGGCGCTCAAAGCCACCGCGGCGGGGCTGCTGGTGGCCATACCATCGATCATTTTCTACAACCTGCTGCTGCGGAAAGTAAAGGGTATTCTGGTCAAGTGGGAGGTGGAGCATGAAAGATAAGGGGTTCGACTATATCAACGTCATTCCGCTTGTCGATGTCATGCTCGTTCTGTTTACCATCGTTCTGACAACATCCACCTTTATCGCCACGGGAATGATTTCCGTGTCCCTGCCGAAAGCGTCGCAGGCCGGCAGCCAGGCGATCTTAAAACAACAGACCATCACCATCGATCAAAACGGAAACATCTTTTTCAATACATCACCGGTGCTGCTGGAGGAACTGGGTACAGCGCTGCATAAACTTGATCGGGAAACGCCCATCCTGGTTCGGGCGGATTCTTATATCCGGCTGCAGTCATTTATTGACGTGCTGGATTTGTTAAACTGCCGCGGGTTCCAAAAAGTTGCGGTTCAGACGGAGAAAAAAAAGTAGTTAAAAATTCATGGCAGTAAAAAACTTAGGGAGGCAGGGAAGCACCTTTGGCCGAGGATTCCCTGCCTCGAAAGGGTAACGTTCGACTGAACATCACCTCTTTGGCGTCTTTATAGCAGAATAGGGGGTGGCGTGTAAAGCGATAGGGGAATGAATGCTTAAAAGATTTTTGCTTATTATCTTGTTGATTTTGTTTTCTTTGAACACTTTTGCTGAAGAAAAGAGCAGCAGCGAATCCGAGAAAAAAGAAAAGAGCGTAACAAAACTTGAAGATATTGTAATCACTGCAACGCGCACGGAAAAAGATCTGAGTTCAGCGCCGGGAAGCGTGAATGTAGTTACAAAAAAAGATGTGGAGAAGCGATTCATTTCCAGCATTGACCAGGCGCTGAATGCTACCCCCGGCGTCATTGCCAATCGTGCGGGTATTCGTGACACCATGTCCTCGATAGCAGTAGGCGGCATCCCCGGACAGTCCAGAACTCTGGTGATGATTGACGGTATTTCCGTCAACAGTCCCTACTCGGGCGGCATTGACCTGACAGGCGTCGCCGTTTATGACGTCGATAAAATCGAAGTCGTCAAAGGGGCTTTTTCCAGTCTTTACGGCGGCAGCGCGATGGGCGGCGTTGTCAACATTTTTACCAGGATGCCGGAAAAAAGAGAAGCTACAATCAAAAGCGGCTACGGCACGGCCTGGCACAGGGGTGAAGCGGAAAAAGACTTAGTAACTTTTTACGCAGGCGGCGGCGACAAACTATACGACAAATTACGTTTGTTTGTAAGTTATGATTATACGCAGACCAACGGCTATCCCACCACTTTAAACCTTCAAAGCAATCAACCGACGGCCGGCATCACCGGCTGGTCGCAGACCACAAGCAATACCGGAGCTAAACGCTACCTGATCGGAGACAAGGGTGACGAAAGCTGGCGCAACGACAATATTGCTTTTAAGGCTGGCTACGATTTTACTCCGGCCACCAAATTCATGTTTCATTACCGGAGATCAACGTATGACTACAGCAATGAGTCCCCCGCAACATATCTAAAGAATGCAGCGGGCAGCGAGATCTGGTCTTATGGCTCCGTCAAGGAGGGTACCTTCCTTTCCGGTGCCGGCGGTAGTGTTCGAAATGTTTACGGTGTCGATTTGGAAACGGAGCTTTTCGAGCGGGCTAATGTTAAATTATCGCTGGGATATTTTGACCAGGAAAAGCGCTGGTATGTCACCCCGACCAGTTCCAGCGCAACACGCGCGGGCGGCCCGGGAAAATTGTCTGATTCTCCTACGGCTTCATATAGCGCCGACCTGCAGGTTACCATCCCGATTTTGAGCCGTAATGTTCTCACTGTCGGGGGAACCTTCAAGGGCGGCTGGTCTGATTCACAGGAAAACAATCTGACCAATTGGCTGGATGAAAGCAGTAAAACTGACCTCACTTACCAGGCAAAAGGCAAGGAAAAAACTTTTGCTCTTTTTGCCCAGGATGAAATTCAGGTTTCCGACAATCTGACCGCTTATATCGGCGCCAGGCAGGATTGGTGGAAAACCTACGACGGATATGTATACCAGTCCGGAACAGCTGGATATCCCAAATCCTATGACAGCCGCAGTGATTCGTCGTTCAGCCCGAAAGGCGCCCTTGTATATAAACCTTTCCAACAAACTACTTTGCGCACCTCACTGGGACGGGCGTTTAGATCCCCGACACTTTATAACCTCTACAGAACCTGGACCACGCAGTCCGGAGTGACTTACAACAGCAACCCTGACTTGAAGCCGGAGACATCGACATCATGGAATGCCGGCATTGATCAGGAACTCTGGAAAGGGGCCAGCATCTCGGCGATGTATTTTGAAAATTATATCAGCGACATGATTTATACCAAGACGGTTTCTTCTACACGAAAGGACGCTGTGAACGCCGGCAAGGGGCGGAGCAGG
>DAOQVG010000153.1:0-5304 GCA_035341435.1 Smithellaceae bacterium | reverse complement strand
AACGATCTCTCTCCAATCACTTCTTTCGGTAACATTTATTTATGAGGCAATAGGGAATCTGGAACGTCGACGAAATTGCCTTGCTAAAGGCAATGACCGACCAGGCAAAAGATTATGGTGATGTTTATTTATATCTTTAAATCCGGTATGAGGCGCTGAAACCATCGCTGGCGGATTCGATTATTATACACGCCATAAGATTTTCTTCTGAAGAGTTGTTTTTTCAAATCCACCCTTTAATACAACAGTACAACACATAATCATTAATCTCTTAAAATGAAACAGGCAGAGCCGATTGGCCCTGCCTGCCCTTTCCATTGTAATAACGATGATTTTAGAAACCTATTGAATCGGGTTTATTTCTGATACTTTCTCCTGGCTCCTGCCAATCCAATAAGACCAAGTCCAAGAAGGAGCATGGTTGTGGGTTCGGGAACTGGATTAAAAGGATTAAGCGCTATTGATGTTTCGATCTTCAAATTAGATTCCGTTGTATGCCTTTCTGCAAAGAAGAAATCAAAATCGTAAGTATTGCCCGCAATCAATCCTAATGTATCGAGATTGATGCTAGCAGATTGTTGGCTGTGGACGCCTCCAAGATCAAGGGCGAGTTTATCGTTGATAAAAACCCAAACGTCATCATCGCCGGTGAAGCCAAATGTCTGACCTGGCTGGTAAGTGAATGTGGTATGAAGTTCATATGTGAATGAATAATTATGCCCCTGACCTTGGTTTCCGAATCCCAGACCGTCAATGGGGAAGAACGCGCTATTGGAGTAAGAATAAATACCAGAACTTGGAAAGGTTTCGTCCAATGTAATTGTTCTAGAGAAAGATTGATTCATGTCTATCACATCATTGTACCATTGATTAAAATACGTAGCACCGTGAGTTGTTGCAGTACCACTTCCCCCTGCATATACAGGCTTGCCGTCAGCCCCAAGATTTGTCGCTACTATCCCTGGATCATTAGCAATAACATTTTGAAAGTCTGGGTTAGTTAGGCCCGTATATGGAGTTATTCCGTCCCAGAATTTGAAATCGCGTACCGTGCCTGTTAAGCTGATGGAAGCTGCAAGCACTGGTGTAACAAAAAATAACATTATCGCTAATATTGATAAAACAAATCCTGCATTCTTTTTCATATTATTCTCCCCTTTTTTATAAATTTTAAAAAATAAAAAGGCAATGACTATCATCACACAGACAAGTAAAAACAGTTGCATGTAATCAAAGCAATAAACGCGCCAGATTCAAAACAATTTGATTATATTATATTTTTATCTTATATAAAAAGATTGTCCATACTATTCTGTAAGCAATACCGACATTTTTAAAAATCTGTCTTGATATATTATTAAATAATTCATAATATTTACAAGTACTTATTATGTTTTAATGGTTGTAAGGAATACCGACAATGCTTTAGTATAGCAATCATGAGTCCTATCAAAATCATCATGCTGACGCTTAGGTATGATGAAAGAATGATTCTCAATATTTTTCAGAATCAAAGATACGCATCAATGGATTGAACCTTTTTGTTATCGTGATAAAAAGCTTACGTCTTTTCTCTCAAAATGCGGTGGTCGCCGACGCGGACGGTGAGTTTGTTCATGTCGAAGTATTCCATTAGCGGGATGATGTATTTGCGGGAAAGGCCGGTTAATTCCTTGAAGCTGGCCGGCGTAGCTTTGCCGTCTTTGATGAGCATAGCCTTGTAATCACTTCTTAATTTGTTCAAGATTTCGCTGGAAAAACAAAGCTCCTCATTTATTTTGGTCAAGTCGCCTTCCTTGAGCATTAAATTGATGAGACTTTGCGCTTTGGCTTTCTGGGCGTCGAATTGAGCGATGACTTCCTTAAGAAATGGAGGCGTCAGGCCGGCTTCTTTGTATATTTTGTCTATGTCCCGGCGCAAAGCGTCCAGATCGCCCGCGAGCTCCACCTGGTGTTTAGCCAGGCGCACGTTGTCTTTGTCACTGACAATAATTCCCTTTTTATTCAGCGAACCCAGAACAATGTTGAACAGCTTCGGCGGAACGGCTTTTTCCAGCGAAACTTTCAGTTCTTCCTTGGAGATTCCCGCCTTCAAAGGATTATTTTTGTGATACTCGGTAATTATTCTAATGATGGCTTCTTCAGTTTGCTGGAAGAAGCGGGCGGAGATAACGGTTGTTTCGTCGCTGTCGAGCAGGAACGCTTTTTTGTCCGAGAATAAATTCTCCAGCGCTTCTCGAACTTTTTTCGCTTTGACGCCCAGACGAAAGGCCAGGCGGGGCAGATTGATTCCCGAAAAGCCGGTTCTTTCCAGAATTACACCGATTCTTTCCTGAAGGCCGCCCGTCTGCAATAAATTCAGATCTGCAATAATTTTATCGTTAAGCCTTTTATGCTTTTTCGGCAGAGGATCAATTATCAGCCCGCCGCCGATTGTTGTGATCGGAGAATAGCTGCGCAAGACAAAATGATCGTCGGCGACAACGACATCTTCAGCGGACAATATAAGCTGCGCGAATCCCTTCTGGCCGGGCGCCAGTTCGTCTTGCTCCAGAAGAATTATCCGCGAAATAATTTCACTTGTGCCGGTGTGCAGGCGGACCAGGGTTCTGTTTTTGAGGCTTTTGGGGTTCGAAGCGAGGTATTCAACAAAAACGTCGAGGCGCTGCGTCGGCCAGACGGTTTGCGGACGGACAAGAACATTGCCGCGGTTGATGATGGATTTTTCAATTCCCTGTAAGTTGATGGCCGTACGCTGGCCGGCCCAAGCTTCCTCCACCGATTGATTATGCACCTGAATTCCTCTGATGCGGGTGGCGATATTTTCGGGAAGTATCAGAACTTCTTCCCCCGTTTTGATGTGGTCGGAAACCAGCGTGCCGGTAACAACCGTGCCAAAGCCCTTCATTGTAAAGACGCGATCTATCGGCAGACGAAAAATCCCGTCATCCATTTTTTCGGCCAGTTGGCCGACGATCTCATCCAGGGCCTGGATAAGGTCGGGCAGGCCTTCTTCCGTAACGGCGGAGACGGGAATTACGGGAGCGCCTTCCAAAAAAGTTCCCTCTAAAAATTCGCTGACTTCCGATTGCACAAGGTCCAGCCAGTCCTTTTCCACCATGTCCGTTTTGGTCAGGGCGACGAGGCCGTTCGATATTCCCAGCAGAGAACATATGTGCAGATGTTCTCTGGTCTGCGGCATGACTCCCTCGTCGGCGGCGATGACCATCATCACCAGATCAATTCCCGCGGCGCCGGCGACCATGTTCTTGATGAATTTTTCATGACCGGGGACGTCAACAATGCCGAGTTTCTGGCCGGAGGGCAGATCGATGGAGGCAAAACCCAGTTCAATGGTGATGCCTCTTTGCTTTTCTTCTTTTAAACGATCGGTATCAACCCCTGTAAGAGCTTTAATTAATGATGTTTTTCCATGGTCAACATGACCGGCTGTGCCGAGAACGAAACTTTTCATATTTCCAACCTGATAAAAGTGAGTTTGAAAGTAGCAAACTCTTTGTCGTTTAACAAGGTTATTATACGTATTTTTACCCGGGGAGATTACGCTTTACGTCCGACCGGCGTCAAACCGGCAGGCGTGAAGAGAGAAGCCGCTTCATGAGCGGGTCAGGGAGCGGAGGGGATTTTATTATCCGGAAACTTTTTCCAGTAATTATATTTATTTTCGTAATATTCCGGACGCTGCGTGGCCAGCAGGGGATACGATTTGTCGCTGCCGCTGAACCATAAGCTGAATACAAAGTCACCGTAATCGTTGACGTCGACCGGTCCCCCAAACCGCGATAGCGTCGAGATTTTCGACAATTCAGCCGTCAGGTTGGTGCCGTCCATGTAAAATACACCTTTAATACTGCTATAGAGAATATCGCCGAGGTTGTTGATAGTGATGCCGGACGGAGCACTCCCGGCGACTGTTGTTATCAGCCCCCTGGTTGTGGAAAAGATCTTATTATTGACTTTGTATATTACTTCGCCCGAGTTATTTATGTCCAGATGGTAACCCGCAGGCCCGTTTTTGGTAGTTACCAGCGTGCCCCGGTTAACGGAATTAATTGTTGGTCTGTACGCCTGCTCCACCATGTACACTATTTCGCCGGAATTATTTATACTGGGAGTGAATCCGTAGGCGATTCGACCTCTCGCCGTCGAATAAACCGTCTACGGGCCTTCGCCGGTCGGCTTTGCCGGACCGCAGTAAACGACTTCTCCTGAATCATTTATCCGGGGGAAACGTTTATCATAAGACGTATCTTTTAATCGGCCCCGGGTAGTCGAAATCATCCCGGCCCTGGTAATATAGACAATTTCTCCAAGGTTATTGATGCTGCCCTGGCTGCCGCCCTCAGCTACGACAAAATATTCATAAAGAGCCCCTTTATAGGTGATCTTCCCGGGATGCGGTATATGAGCGCATGCAGTAATCAAGAAAAGACTGACTAATATGAACAGAATTTTTTTCATTTTTTTGCCGTCCTGAGCATATTGACAACAACTCCGGCGATTCAGAGTTTAAATTTATAATTTGATATCTAAATCTTTATTTAGAAAAAAACTATATATAGGAGAGTCTATTTTTTTATATCTCAGGCTATAGTCTGCCGGGGAAATTTTACTTTCCTGCAGTCATGCTTTCCATAAAAGCCGTGATTTTCCGGCAGGTCTGCTGCCAGGTGAAATGGCTTTGGTACTTTTGAAAAGCCTGGAGGCTCATCGCCGCCAGCAGATTCCGATCCGCATTGAGCCTGTGGAGGTGCCCGGCCAGGGAATGAACATCGTCGACAGGTAAAAGAAAGCCGTCTTGTCCATGAGCGATTATTTCGCCGGCGCCGCCTGCCGTAGAACCGATCGCGGGCAAACCGAATCCCCTGCTTTCGAGATAAACAATACCAAATCCCTCGTAGGAAGAGGGCACGGCCAGCACGTGAGCGGACTTTAATTGCCCTGTCAGCTCGCTGTCGGACAGCGCTCCCAGGATCGCAACTCGATTGCCCATTCTGTTTTGATCTATCTGTTTTAGAATTTCCCGGACATAACGCTTGTCCAGCGACAGGCTGCCGATGATGGTCAAATTGCATGTACCATCGGGCAATTGTTTCATTGCCTCCAGCAGAACATGCAGCCCTTTGCGCCGGATAACATTTCCCACAAATAATACTTGGATTGGTCCGGGCTTTCTCGCCCGATCCAGAATTTCAGCTTCGGTGGCGTCGACGCCGAGACGGTTGCCTCCGGGGTGGGCTACCACCATAGGCAAGGCAGTTGTCTGCCGCAGAGCTGGAGCAC
>DAOQVG010000152.1:0-5312 GCA_035341435.1 Smithellaceae bacterium | reverse complement strand
TCCGAGATTATCAACCGGTCGTCAGGACAGGTATTTTGTTCCGCCTGTCTTTCCAAAATCAGTTTCATCACCGGCAGTCTTTGCCCGATCTGCGGATTACCGTTTTTAGACAGCCCCGCTGAAAGCCATATCTGCGGCGACTGCCTGCTGCATCAGCCCTATTTTGCCAGGGCGCGTGCTGCGGCGGGCTTTGAATCAATTATTATGGATGCGATCCATAAATTCAAATACGGACGCAACATATCCACAGGCAGGGCTCTGGGCTCTTTCATGGCCGGTTTTTCTTTCCCGGATTTTGATTTTTCCGAATATTCTCTTTTGATCCCCGTACCGCTGCATATTAAAAGACTTAGAGAACGCGGTTTCAACCAGTCGCTGCTGCTGGCGGAAGAAATGGGGAAAAAGCATCATCTTCCGGTAAATTTTTCCTTGCTAAAAAGGTGTAATTTTACTTTAACTCAGACCGGTCTTCATAAAGCCGAAAGAGAAAAAAACATTAAAGGAGCTTTTACGGTCACAGACAAGAATAACATCGCCGGTAAATGCGTCATTCTGGTTGACGATGTTTATACCACGGGATCGACGATCAATGAATGCGCCAGGGTATTAATGCAGGCCGGAGCAAAAAAAGTCGCGGCCTTAACGTTGTCCCGCGTAATTCGTAAACCGTTATAATTTCAGGGAGTTGCAATGGATAAAATTCTGGACAGACAAATACTTAAAGAAAAACTTGATGCTTTGCGCAAAGATGGCAAAAAAATAGCCTTTACCAACGGCTGTTTTGATATTTTGCACGTCGGCCACGTCCGTTACCTCCGGGAAGCAAAAAAAACCGCCGACGTTTTGGTGCTGGCGCTCAACAGCGATTCTTCGGTGCGGTCGATCAAGGGCGAAAAAAGGCCGCTGGTCGGCGAAGAAGAGAGGGCGGAAATTCTGGCTGCCTTGGAGTTTATTGATTTTGTTACTATATTCAAAGAACTGACGCCGCAGGAGCTGATCATTTACTTAAAGCCGGATGTCCTTATTAAAGGCGGCGACTGGCCGGAAGATAAAGTTGTGGGCCGGGATGATGTTAAAAAGTGGGGAGGCCGCGTTGTTCTTATTCCCGAAGTAAAAGGCAAATCCACAACAAATATTGTCGAAAAGATAAAAGAAGTGTATAATGCCAACAAATAAAGTAATTCAAGTATTTTATCGATACTTAATTTTTTTCCTTTACAAAAAAAAATCCATTATGTAATAGAGGCGAAAAATAAAAATAGCTACATGGGGGAGCTGTACCATTGGAAAAACAAACACATTTAAAGCCGGAAAAACTGGAAATGTTTCGCGCCATGCTTGTCCAGAAAATCAATGAGTTATTGAGTGAGGCGGGTAAAACTGTTTCGGAAATGACCAGCGGCAAAGAGAATTTTCCCGACCCCAACGACAGGGCATCTCTGGAATCCGACCGCAACTTTGAACTTCGCATCCGCGACCGGGAACGCAAGCTTATCCTGAAAATGCAGGAAGCAATCAAAAGAATTGATGACGGAGTCTACGGCGTCTGTGAATCTTGCGGCGGGCCGATTTCCGAAAAAAGATTAATGGCCAGACCTGTTACCACCGAATGCATCGATTGCAAAACCAGGCAGGAAAAGATAGAAAAGCTCAAAGGCGAATAAACCCGATAAACATAATAACTAAAAAAACGCTCCGGTTAAGGGGCGTTTTTTGTTGGATCTGAATGAGTATGTTTATAAACGTTGCTTTAAATATTCCTGCCGACAAGCTTTTCACCTATGAAGTACCGCCGGCGCTGCAGGATCACATCGCCGTCGGCAAGCGCGTCTTCGTCTCTTTCGGGCTCAGAAAACGCACCGGTTTCATCATTGAAATTAATAATTCCTGCAATCTGGAAAATGTCAAGCCGGTAAGCGAAGTGCTCGATGATGAACCGCTTTTCGGCGAACAGGACTTGCGTTTTTATCAATGGATCGCGAATTATTTCATGTACCCTCTGGGCAAAGCGCTGGCTGAAATTATACCGGCCGGTGCGGAGAAAAAAGACTTTCTCTGGATTACGCCCGTACCCGGCACGAAAGATACCCCCCTTCCCCCGGCGCAAAAGAAGATCTGGGAATTATTGCAGGAATATCCTCAGGGAATTGCGCTGGCCCAGCTGGCCAAAGCCTGCGGTACCAAAAATATTACGTCGACAATATGCCATCTGCACCTGGCCGGGCTTCTGCGTATTGACGAACGGCGAAAAAAGCAACTCACTCCGTTGAGGGAAAAAGTCGTAAAACTGAGCAAGATCAGGAGTGACAAACAGAAGTTAACGAAAAAACAGAAAGAGCTAGTAGCTTTTTTACAAAACACCGGTGAAATGCCGCTGCAGCAATTAATTAATCAGTCCGGCATCTCCGGTGCGGTTATTAAAACGCTTCAGGGTAAAGGAATACTTGAACTTTCGGAAACGGAAAAGATACGCACCTCCCCCGTCCACTCTTTGACCGGCGATAACAAAACAAAGCACACCCTGAATTCCCTGCAGCAGAAGGCCCTGCGGGTCATTTCCGGGCATCTGGGAAAAAACATTTTTAAACCCATATTGCTGCATGGTGTTACGGGGAGCGGAAAAACTGAAGTTTATTTAAACGCCATCGCACAGGTGCTGAATAATGGCGGCGGCGCCATCTACCTGGTTCCGGAAATAGCTTTGACGCCGCAGCTGGTGTCACGTATTGCGGAGCGCTTTGAACAGGAGCAGATTGCCGTCATGCACAGCGGCATCGCCGAGGCGATCCGTTACGACCAGTGGCGGCAAATCAAACGCGGCCGGATCAAACTGGTGATCGGCGCCCGTTCCGCCCTTTTTGCCCCGCTGCCGAACTTACAACTGATTATTGTTGATGAAGAACACGACGCTTCCTACAAGCAGGATGACCGGCTGTGCTATCATGGACGGGATATGGCGGTGTTAAGAGCAAAGCTGGACCGGGCTGTTGTGGTGCTGGGATCGGCCACACCAGGCATCCGTTCCTATTACAACGCCAGAAACAAAAAGTATTCCTACCTGGAAATCTCCCGGCGTGTAGAGGATAAGCCGCTGCCGGAAATTGAAATTATCGATATGAAAGCGCAGCCGGCCTCAAAAGACAGGCCTTTCATTATCTCCGAGAATTTAATTTCCGCAATCAAGACGACACTGGCCAGAAAAGAACAGATTTTACTTTTTCTTAACAAGCGCGGCTTCGACACATTTTTAATCTGCGCCGATTGCGGTTATAACTTTCGCTGCCCCAACTGCGCCGTGTCCCTGAAGAGCCACGCCGCCGAAGGAGTAATAAAATGCCACTACTGCAACTACACGCAAAAAGCTATGCCGCTTTGCCCTTCCTGCGGCGGGAGCCGCATTTCCAGCTACGGCGCCGGTACGCAAAAGCTGGAGGCCCAGATAAAAAATCTCTTTCCGGAAGCCCGCATCCAAAGGATGGATTCAGATACCACGCAAACGAAGGGAGCGCAGGAGAGAATACTGCGAAAATTAGAGCGGCGGGAAATTGATATTCTGGTGGGAACGCAGATGATCACCAAGGGGCACGATTTTCCTTTCATAACACTGGTCGGCGTCATCTGCGCCGATACGTCTTTAAACATACCTGATTTCCGCTCCGCAGAAAGAACTTTTCAGCAGTTGACCCAGGTCGCCGGACGCGGCGGGCGCGGCGCCACCCCCGGCAAAGTTATCATCCAGACCTTTAATCCGCAGCATTTTGCCTTGAAACACGTGCAAAGTCACGACTACAAATCCTTTTACGCCGAGGAAATTGCCTTCCGTAAAGACCTGGGATATCCGCCCTTCAGCCGGATCATCAATCTGCGTTTATCGGCGACAAAGAAGGAAACTCTGCGGGAACAGGCCATGCGGCTCAAGGATGCCGCCCAAAAATTATGTGCTCAATACGGAAGCAAGGTAGAAATAATCGGCCCGGCGGAATCACCGCTCGCGAAAATTAAAAACCGCTGGCGCTGGCAAATGATGCTCAAAAGTGAAAACGCCGCCGCCCTGCATCAGCTTGCCCGCAGATTGATGCAGACAACGGGAACAAGCTCGGTAAAAATTACTTTGGATGTGGATCCGGAAAATTTTATGTAACAACGATTCCGTTCCAGCTGATATTGGATTTTGTTGCCATTTTTCAATTTACCATTTGCTAATTTTTAATTTTAAGGTTAAACGCAAACGGTTCATCCGACAAACAAAACCGCAACATACAAAGGATAAATTATGGATAAAGACATCTCAATTTTAGTGGCCGACGACAATGAGTTGATGTCTAACCTCATTCGCATGATGCTGGAAAAAAACGGTTTTAAAAACATAACGGAAGTTCGGGACGGAGCGTCTGCTTTTAAAACTCTGCAAGCCCAAAAGATCGACCTGATCATTGCCGACTGGCATATGGACGGATTATCGGGAATAGAGCTTTTGCAAAAAGTTCGAGCGGACGGCAAAATGCGCGACACACCTTTTATAATCGTATCGGTGGAAGGACTTGATGTCAGCATCGACACGGCTTTTCAATACGGCGTGAGTGATTTTCTTTCCAAGCCCTTTAAAATGGACGGTCTCCTCGGAAAGATAACAAAAGTCATGGAAAAAGCTTCTTAGCCAACCATAAAAACACAGCAGGTGAGTCATGAACGTCGTCTATATTAATGCCTTCATTGAAGCAAGCATCAATGTCCTGAAAATAATGGCTTCCATTAATGCAACAGAGGGTAAACCCTATCTGAAGCGAGATTTAACCGCCCGGGGTGAATTTTCCGGCTTGCTCACTTTTTCCGGATCGGTTACCGGTTCTCTGGCGTTGAGTTTTTCCCAGTCATGCATTTCCCAGATTTTATCCAATATGCTGGGTGAAGATGAGCAGTCCACCAGCATGATTGAAAATGCGGCGGGCGAACTGACGAACATGATCTCTGGTGACGCGAGAAAGCGGCTGCAAAGCCAGAATCTTGTGATTTACGCCGGCATTCCGGTTGTTTTCTCAGGCAAAGATCACCTGATCAAACACGTTCTGGACGGCCCCAGTATCGTCATCCCCTTTGAAACCGACTACGGTGAATTTTTTGTGGATGTAAATATTAAAGACGTCGAGTAAATCACCCGAAAATCAAGCTGAGACAGTTAATTAAAAAACAATAAGACAACCGGCATATTGACTGCAGGCGATTATTGGCGTAAAGAGAATTATTGCATATGAAATAAAAAAATGTTTTTAGGAATAAGGTTGGGCCATGGGAGATATTAGAGAACCACTAAT
>DAOQVG010000151.1:0-5334 GCA_035341435.1 Smithellaceae bacterium | reverse complement strand
TCTCTACGGCCCGACGGGAAGTTTAAAATTATGATGGCTCCGGGCAAAATCGTTCATAAAAAGTTCTTTGCTTTCATTGAGTATTTAGCGACCTGAGCAATTTCCCGGACAGAATAATCCGTTTTGTTGATGTAAACCCGGCCGAGATTGAGTATAATCAGCGATTAATAAATCGCAGTAAAAAAGAATTAAGGAGTAACAAGTACTTTGGTTTTCAAAAAAATCCTACTTTGTTCACGCCGCCGGACGATCCTGATTTTGGCGGTTTTTTGTACCCTGTTTTTTGCTTCGGCGGCTTTCGCCCAGGGCAACATCGCTACTTATCCGCTGTTGCCCGCCGGTTATTCATCGATTCGGGTCTTTGACCGGCAGGGGCGGTTTGTGGGCCGGATTTTGCCGGCAAAGCGCTACTGGGTCGGCATTAACCAGATTCCTGATTTTCTGCAGAAGGCCCTCATCGCCGTTGAGGATGCCCGCTTCTATGAGCACGGCGGAATTGATATGCGCGGCATTGCCCGGGCGCTCGTCAAGGATGTCATGAAAAGACGGATGGCTGAAGGAGGCTCCACCATCACCCAGCAGCTCATTAAAAACAAATATTCCATGAATGAAAAGACTATCCAGCGAAAAGTCAAAGAAGGAATGCTGGCCATGGAATACGAAAAGAAATATACGAAAAAACAGATTCTGGAGATGTACTTCAACGAAATTTATTTCGGCAACGGAGCATGGGGCATCGCCCAGGCGGCCCGCTTCTATTTTGACAAAAACCCCCAGGAATTGAATGAAATCGAATGCGTTCTTCTGGCCGCCACTCCCAAGGCGCCGAATCGCTACAATCCGGCGGGCAACCCGGCAGACGTCATCCAGAGGAAAAATTTGATTTTAGATCGTATGGCTGAATTGAAAATGATTTCCGCCCGGCAGGAAAAAAGACTCCGGTCCCGCCGTTACGCCGTCATCAGAGCTGGACAGGCTCCTTACTATCTGGCCCATGTGCGTTATAAACTGATGGAACAATACGGGGCGGGGATCATCGAACAGGGCGGACTGGATGTCATCACCGGTATGGAGTTGCCCCTGCAACTCCTGGCTGAAAAGGCCCTGGAGGAAGGCGTCCGGCGCATCTCCCCGCAGTTACAGGGAGCTTTGCTGGCTCTCGATCCCCATACGGGGGACGTTCTGGCGGCCGTGGGAGGGATTGATTTCATCCAAAATCCTTATGACCGGGCATTTTTCGCCAGACGGCAGCCCGGTTCAGCGATCAAACCCCTGATTTATACGGCGGCCCTGGAACACGGATATACGGCGAGCGATATTTTCAATGACGACCCTGTCGTCTACAACCAGGGAAGCAATGAACAGTGGACTCCCCACAACTACGAAAAAAAACGCTACGGGGAGCTGAGCCTCCGGCAGGCTTTGGCCCACTCCAACAACGTTATTGCCGTCAAGCTCCTCGATGCGATAGGTGTGCCTAACTTTGTTGACTTCGCCAACCGGCTGGGACTGCCGCTGCGTCAGTCGAATGACCTTTCTCTTGCCCTTGGCGCCGAAGAAGTCACCCTGCATGATCTGGTCTCGGCCTACACGCCTCTGGCCAACGGCGGCCTGCATCCTCATTCCCGGACCATAATCCGCACCTATGATCGCCGGAGTCAGGCCTTGAAGGAAACGCCTTTGACTAACACCGCCGTGCTTTCTCCCGCCGCCGCTTTTGTGACGACGCAGATGCTGAAGGATGTGCTCACTTACGGCACAGCCAAAAGTCTGAAAAGTTTTGCTCTGAAACGGCCGGCCGCGGGCAAGACAGGCACAACCGACGATTACCGGGATGCCTGGTTCATCGGCTATACGCCCCAGATTATTGCCGGGGTCTGGATTGGACACGACAAACCGAGGCCGGGCGGGCCGGGCTTTACGGGTGGGGCGGTCTGCGCTCCCATCTGGAAACGCTTCATGACCGGCGCACTGGCCGGCAAGCCGGCTGTCGACTTTCCGCAGCCGGACACGGTGGTATCAGTTTGGATCGATCCCACGACAAAGCAGGTAGCGACGCCTGAATGCCCCGTCAAACAGCAGGAATTCTATATAAAGTATACCGAGCCTACGCAACCATGCGAGAAACACGGCCAGGTTAATCCCGAACCCGCCGCTGCGCCCCCTATCCAGCAATGATCAGCGCCAAGGGTTGGGAAAAAGCTATCAATAGAACAAGGGGTTGCAACCCCTTGTTTTGCGTCACCCCCGGGAAAATTCGCAATTCCGTATCATTGGATTGATCTTTTTTAGCACGGATCCGGTCCGATGCCTTCTTTTCCGTGGATAAGCTGGGTCAGAGTCCAGTTGACCGGCGTCGCAACGCCCTTCTCCCGGCCAAGGCGGACAATAGCGCCGTTCAAGGCCTCGATCTCAGTTTTTTTACCGTTTTTTAAATCCTGCAATGTCGAAGGGTGATGGGCGTAGGTTGGCGGAAGGAGCTCTTCATATAAGACCTTTTCATAAGCGGCGGCATCGGGAAATCCCAGATCGACCTTGCATTCCTTCGCCACGGCCAACACTTCGTTAATAATAGAGTGGATTATATTGCGCGTTGCTGCAAATTCGCCGAGTTTGCCGTAGCAGCTGTCGAGCAGCGCCGCAGGCGCATTCAGGCAGCAGTTGTAAAGCACCTTTTTCCATATAAACTTTTCGATTTCACCGGTGGTCATGGTGGCGATACCGGCATCATTAATTACTGCGGCTATTTTGGTTACTTTTTCAGCCGGAACATCCGGCGAGACAGCACCCAGCGCCACTTTATCAGCGGAGGCGGTGATGTTGAAGTGGCCCGGTGCAAGAAGCACGACACCAAAGATAACGCGCGCTCCGATTGTGCGCTCTTTTCCGGCCAGGCGGGCGATTGTCTCGATGTTGCCGAGTCCGTTCTGGAGCGAGACGATCATTGTTGCGGGGCCGATCAGCGGCAGAAGTTGTTGGACTGATTCTTCCGTGTCAAAAGACTTTGTCGACAGTAAAATCAGGTCGAAATCTGCCGCGCCGATTTCCCGAACAGAGGTAAAGCATTGGATGTTGCGGATAAAATGCTCCCCCCAGATGCCACTGATTCTCAGTCCATCTTTTTGGACTGCCTGAATATACCGCTCGCGGCCGATGAAAGAAACATCATGACCCTTTTCCGCGAGAAATCCGCCAAAGACACTGCCGATAGCGCCCGCCCCCATTACTAAAATTTTCATTATTTACCTTCCGAATCTATTATAGAAAATCTTCCGTTGTTTGCCGCGGGATAAATTAGCGTGAAAGTGCCGGAATTGTCAATGGCACAGTCGCGCCGGGCAAAAGAAAAAGGACTAAGCAAGTTTCCGGCAAAGGAAGGAGAGGATGGCCTCTGTGAACACATCGTTGCGGTCTCCGGCGACCATGTGGGCCGCCTCCTGAACGTCGATGTATTCGGCGCCGGGCACAATTTGGCGGAAGGCTTTCGCCCCTTCTTCGCTCACTATCTCACTCATCCGGCCGCGGACGAGCATCATGGGCGCTTCGATTGCCCGCGCCGCCTGCTCGAAACGTTCGGGGTTGTAAGACTCATCGCCGATCCGGCCCTCCATAAAGGCGGGATCCCAATGCCAGTGATACCGGCCGTCGGGGCCCAGCCGCAGATTCTTGGCCAGACCGCTGGTATCGGTTGGGCGGGGGCGGTGAGGAAGAAACTGGGCCACAGTATCAGCCGCTTCTTCCAGCGAGGAGAAACCGTCGGGACGGCTGCACATAAATTCAATAACCCGGTCCCGGCCGTCCAGTTCTATCCGGGGTGCTATGTCCACCAGTATCAACGCTGAACAGGGGGTGCGCGGCTCCTCTCCGACGGCTATCAGGGATGTCAGGCCGCCCAGGGAAGCGCCGACCAGCGCGACGGGTCGGCCGAGAAGATTGACCACCGATCGCAGATCGTTGGCGTAGGCGTCGATCGAGTAATTACCGTCAGGCGCCCAGGCGCTGTGGCCATGGCCGCGCAGATCCAGGTTGATGACGAGAAAGCCGGCCTTGCTGAGGGTTTCCGTGGTTGAACCCCAGGCATACCGAGTTTGACCGCCGCCATGGAGAAGCACTACAGGCTGACCGCTCCAGTCTCCATAAATATCAGCATCCAGCTCCATGAAATTTTCCACTCGAAAACGCACAGCCATTTCTTATCTCCCCGGAATCGCTCTTATTGATCTCGATGATGGCGATTGATACTTTTTCAGCAGCTTTCCGTTCATACTTTATTTTTAAAATCAGTGCGGAGTAACACAGGATTGTACCGGTGATCATGCACACCTGCAGCTGCTCAATTTGCGGACAGCTGCAGGCGAATGATTATGGATGGGAAAAATTATTTGTTCTTGAAACCTTCAAATTTTGTTTTTTCGACAAATGCCTTCATTGATCCTCTCTGGTCTTCCGTTTCAATGCAGACAGCAAAGTTCTTCACTTCGATGGCAACGGCCTTGTCGATGTCGACCTGCAATCCTTCGTTGATGGCCTTCTTTGATGCACGAACAGCAATCGGAGCCATCTTGGCAATCTTTTCAGCCAGTTTCATGGCTGCGGGCATAAGCTCTTCCGGTTTGTAAACGTAAGTAACCAAACCTAATTTCAGAGCTTCTTCTGCTTTAATAACGTTCGTCGTGTAGATCATTTCTTTAGCCTTGCCAATATTAATCAGGCGCGGCAGTCTCTGGGTACCGCCGAAGCCCGGAGTGATTCCCAGGCCGACTTCCGGCTGAGCAAAAATTGCATTATCGGAGCACATTCTGATGTCGCAGCTCATGGCTATTTCACAGCCGCCGCCTAAGGCAAAACCGTTGATCGCGGCAATCGTCGGCATGGGCAATTGTTCCAATTTTCTGAATACGGCGTTCCCCATTGCGGAATAATCTTCCCCTTCTTTCCTTGTAGCTGTCGACATCTGGGCAATATCAGCACCGGCAACAAAAGATTTATCTCCAGCACCTGTTACAATTACACATCTTACCGAATTAACATCAATGGCATCCAAAGTCTGATCCAGTTCCTGAAGAGTCTGTGAATTGAGTGCATTCATGGCTTTGGGGCGATTAATAGTTATTTTTCCGATAAATCCCTGCTGCTCGTATAGAATATTTTCCATGTGCTTATCTCCTTTTTTCATTTTATTGGGGTTTCTTTTGACGGAAAGGAGTATGGAAAAAACACGCCTTTATGTCAAGATAATTTTAATAATGAAAAAGCTGTCCAGGTCCTTCGATATTCCGAGATCATTGCCGGCAGCATAGCGGATATTTTTCGGGAAATCTTTTGTTGAGATTG
>DAOQVG010000150.1:0-5345 GCA_035341435.1 Smithellaceae bacterium | reverse complement strand
TGTTGAAAATTACCACATTCCCCTAATAATCTATTCTCCAGGCAGGCAGCTCCCCACCGGACATATAAAAACGATCGCCAGCCAGATGGATTTTGCGCCTACCTTACTTGGTCTTCTTAACTGGAATTATCCGAGCCGATTTTTTGGTCATGATGTTCTCCATATTGATCCAGAGGAGGGGCATGCACTCATCGGCAATTATCAAAAGCTTGGGCATACAGAGGAAGGAAAATTCGTAATTCTGAAGCCTGTTCATCAAACTGTTTCCTATCATTACGATTTCGTTACAGGCTTAACAAAAACAGAACCGCTGGAAAAGGATTCCTGGGTTGAAACCATCAGCTATTATCAAGTAGCGAGTTATCTTTACAAACATGGACTCTACCGTGCTTTGACCACCGAGGAATTCAATCAATACATGAAAAAGGGAAATGATATTATTAAAGAAGACCTTCTTAATAGAAACAAGAAATTGCATCATACCCATGTATAATATAAATATTACGCCGATCAAAAATGATGGACTCGTAAAAAGTTACAAAACTAACAATTTTCAGACGACCTCGTAAAAAGACCGCAGGCAAGGCGTGCGAATCATGAGGAAAGAGGCGTACTCAGCGTACGCCGCAGTGACGAATGATGAAGCGCAACGCAGCATCCGGCCTTTTTACGAGGTCGTCAAAAATAATTTTGATTGAGCTTTATGTCCCGTCCATAAAAGAAAAGGATTATTTATGATTGAAAAATTTAGAATCGAAATCAGTCGGATATTTGTCGCTGCCTTAATCATTATAATAGCTCTTTCCAACAGCGCATGGGAAACTCGAGCTCCTTTTGTCAGCGCAGTTTTGTTTATGATCGGCTGTGTACTGGTGGGCGTTGCATCTCTGGGGCGCTTATGGTGTTCGCTTTATATTGCCGGATACAAAACGGATTCTCTGGTTACGGAAGGACCATATTCCCTGTGCAGAAATCCTCTTTACTTTTTCAGCCTTATTGGAGCAGTCGGAGTCGGCTTTGCTTCAGAAACCATTACATTGCCGGCTGTTCTTTTTCTGATATTTACGATTTATTATCCCTTTGTTATAAAAAGCGAGGAAGCGGAACTGAGTAAAATTCATGACGACAAATTTCAAACATATTTTCAGAACACGCCGCGATTTATTCCGAAATTATCAAATTTTAGGGAGCCCGAAGAATACGTTGTAAAACCGGTTGTCTTTAGAAAACACCTGTTTGATGCCCTCTGGTTTATCTGGCTACTTGGTATAATGGAAATCCTGGAGTCACTGCATGAGTTGCATGTTTTGCCTACTATATTTAACTTTTATTAAATTCCCAAATCAAAACAAAATAAGTCAGACCCTGCTAAGACCGTAAGTGCCGCTGAAATAAGTATGGAAAAAATATAGGGGGGGTACTTTGGGAAATGGCTGATTAATATTGCGTTTTATTTACGGCTGATGTAAAAATGGCTTCAATGGACAAAAGGAAGTGTCAGCAATAAGTCGATGTAGCAGGAGAAAAGTTAAAAGATGCATTTAAAGATTATTCTGATAGTCATTGTTGCCGGTCTTGCCCTTGTTTTTACCATCCAAAATGTGACCGCCGTTACGGTAAGTATTTTCTTCTGGGAATTTTCTTTGTCCCTTGCGCTGTTGATCTTTTTTATTCTGATTCTTGGTTTTCTCATTGGCTGGTTTTTGCACAGCTTTTTAGCTTACCGTCGGGACAAAAAATATATAGACGAAGTTGAAGATGTTGAAAAATAAAAACGGTGCTTACATTTGAAAGATTAGCCGTTTTATTTTTATGAACAGCACTAATGATTTGAATTGTTAAGTATATTGAATGCTTGGAGTGGGAATAATGGGGGAAGGTCAAATTACGGAAAAATTAATACTCGCGGCAAAAAACGGGAACCGAAACGCGCTGACGGAAGCGGAGGCAAAACAGATTCTGTCTGTCTACGGGATTCCCGTAGTTGAAGAAGCTGTTGCTTCAACGCCGCATGATGCCGTGAAAGCCGCCGATAAATTTGGCTATCCTGTTGTTCTGAAAGGATTAGGGGCAAAACTGACGCACAAAACGGAGCGGGGTTTAGTCTTGCTTAATATAACAGGCAGGGAAGAGGTGCTGGCGGCGGCAAACAAAATAAGCACTTCGGCCGGAGATGATCTGGAAGGTTATCTTGTCCAGCCGATGGTCCGCGGAAGACGGGAATTTGTCGCCGGTATCTTTTGCGACGCACAATTCGGGCCTGTTGTGATGTTCGGCTTGGGCGGAATATTTACCGAAGCGTTGGACGACGTCGTTTTCCGCGTCGCCCCGGTAAGTGAGGTACAGGCTCAGACAATGCTCGAAGAGCTGCGTTCGAAAAAGCTTCTGGGGCCCTTCCGGGGAGAAAGGGAGGTTGGTCAAAAAAAGATCATTGACGTGATCCTGGGGCTGTCGCGATTGGCAATGGAGTATCCCGATATTGTTGAAGTTGATATTAACCCGCTGGTGGCTGATGCGGCGGGTGGGATTACGGCAGTCGATGCTCTGATTATTCTCGGTAAGAGAAGTGAAAAAAAATCGGCTCGCCCTCCGGTGGATCCGCGGGAAATTTTTAAAATTTTCGCGCCGAAGTCCATCGCCTTCGTCGGTGCGTCAGGCAATGTTTCGAAGTGGGGATACAGGCTTCTGGCCAATACCGTCGCCAACGGGTACGCAGGCGAGATTTATCTGATCAATTCCAATAATAAAGAAATTGCCGGCAGAAAAGTTTATCAATCTTTGTCGGATATTCCCGGTCCGGTAGATCTCGTTGCCGTCACGATTCCGGCCTCTCAGATAATGGCCATGATGCCGGCTGTAAAAGAAAAGGGAGTTAAATATATGCTCATCATCAGTTCGGGCTTTTCGGAGGCGGGCGAGGAGGGCGCCCGGCTGGAAAGAGAGCTGGTTACCGCTGCGGAAGATGCGGGCATTCTCATTGTCGGGCCCAACACCATGGGATTTATCAACCCCCACGAGAAGTTGTCCTGTATGGGATCGATCGGCTGGACGGAACCCGGTTCCGTCGGACTGATTACTCAGTCGGGCAACCTGGGAACACAGCTGACCACTTTTGCGGAAAAAGAGAATATCGGCTTAAGAGTCTTCTGCGGTTCCGGCAATGGGGCCATGATCACCATTGAAGATTACATAGGCGCTTTTGAGACGGATGAGAAGACGAACACCGTTATACTTTACGTTGAAGGCGTCAAAGACGGGAGACGTTTTTTACAGCAGGCACAACGAGTATCCCGAAAAAAACCGGTTGTTTTGCTCAAAGGAGGCCGCACGGAAGCCGGAAATACCGCCGCAGCCAGCCACACGGGAGCTATGGCTTCCAATATCCGGGTGTTTGATGCTGTGTGCCGCCAGGCGGGCATTATTCTCGCGAAGCAGCCGATAGATTTGCTGGATTTTTCCGCGGCTTTTTCATCCCTGCCTCTTCCCCGCGGAAATCGCGTTGCCTTTGTGACGCTCGGAGGCGGGTGGGGCGTCGTAGCAGCGGATCAGTGTTCCGAATTCGGGCTGACAATTCCACCGCTGTCCAACGACATTATTCACCGCATTGATAAGATTTTGCCTCCTTTCTGGAATAAAGGAAACCCGGTTGATCTGGTCGCCGAACTTAATTTTGACATAGCGACCGAGGTGGTTGAAATGCTGACCGAATGGGACGGCTGTGACGCAGTCATTCCCTTGGGAATGATCGGCCTGCATTCCTTAACTGAAGCCATTGCCCGGATCTGCGTCAAGTTGGAACCCGATTTGCGGCAAATGTTTGCTGAAAGAATTGAAGATATGGAAAAGAAAGAAAAAAAATATATCGAACGTATTATCAGGATGATGGAGAAATACCGCAAACCGATCATCGGCGTTACATTACTGGATGCCCAAGGCAAGCAGGTGGTAACAGATCTTGAAGGATGCGAATTCAAGGGGGTCTCTTTGCCTACTCCCGAACGTGCCTGCAATACCCTGGCTGCAATGGTGAGCTACGCGGAATGGCTGAAGCGCGAGGGAGTACAAAGGTGAAAAGATTAACCTAGCCGCCTTTCAAGCAACCCTGAAGCACTTCATCATCTTATAATGCCGGCCTACTCCTCTATTGCTCCGCAAACGCATTGCTGCATGGAGGCCAGAGTTTCCAGCTCCATTTCACAAATCGTAATATTTTTCCCGCATTCAGAACAGACACAAATTTCTGTTTCCTTCATTTTGGAAATGAGTTCATGATTAATATGACCACAATGGGGACATGTTACCGGCAGCATAGCATTTCCCCAAATTTCCATATCCATCGGCATGGTAAGCCTCCTTTAGTAATTAAGTAGAGCATCATATCTTATTTAAGCAACTTTCTGTCAAGTCTTTTCGTTCCCGGAAAGGAAAAGACAGGGGCGTATTATTCATACGCCCCGCAAACCGGTACAAACCGGGAGATTAACCTTGACGAAGTTTTAATTACCTATAAAAATCAAAATCTCCATCAGCATTTATAAGGATAAAAGTGACAATAGCAATACGCACCGGGGTCGCTTTGTTTCATTTCCAGGTCTATCGAACATTGCTCAATCATCTTTTGTGAAACTTTCTCATAATCCGGCCGCTTCTCTTCTTCTTTTTTGCATTCCATGCAGATGGCTTCATGGTCATAACAGGATAAAATTCTTTCATCTTCTGCTTTCAATGCCTTACGGCATCTCTGACATTCCAGCGCACACATGATCTTTTCTTTCCAGTCCGTGGCCATTTTAACTCTCCTTTCTATTAAAAGTTGAATAAAACTTGTCAACTGTAAAGGTAAAGATGGTAATGCTTAATTTTAGTTAAAATTTAAACCGCTGCGGTATTTTTGTCAATTGACTTTAAAATCATCGCTTATCTTATTGTCAATCGAACAATTGATATATATACTATTTTGAAAAGTTTTCACAAGGAGTCTTTATGGTTCTTACAAAAGACAATGACACATACAAAGAGAGCGCAAAAAAAATTGCAGAATCGTCTTTCGCCATCGGAGTTTACCGTCCGCCCAGCGAAGGTGCGAGTTTTTCACTGCTATTGAGGATTACGGAGAATTGTCCCTGGAACAAATGCGCCTTTTGTGAGTTGTACAAAGGTCATGAATTTGTTTATCGCCGTCCGGAAGATATTAAAAAGGATATCGACACGGTCAAGAAAATCAGTGATGAAATTAAGGCTGTCTCTGAAAAAATGGGTCAGGGCGGCAGGATCACTCTGGATACGGCGATGGCGCTTCTCCGGGCTGATCCTTTTTTAAACGATAATCAGTGCTTCATTACGGT
>DAOQVG010000149.1:0-5370 GCA_035341435.1 Smithellaceae bacterium | reverse complement strand
CCATGGCTATGACCATAAGTACGTTTATTCACATCTCGGCTACAACCTGAAGCTGACAGATTTCCAAGCCGCCCTGGGATTATCACAGTTGCAGAAGCTGCCCCGGTTTATCGAGATTCGCCGGCAAAACTTTGGCATCCTGTATGAAGGCTTGAAAAAACTGGAAGAATTCTTTATTCTTCCGGAACCGACGGCCAATGCGGAACCGAGCTGGTTCGGCCTCCCCATCGCCGTCCGCCCCGAGGCGCCGTTTACGAGAAATGACCTGATCCGCCATCTGGATCAGGCCAGGATCGACACGCGGCTCCTCTTCGGCGGGAATCTCACCCGCCAACCGGCCTTCCGGGATGTTCCGCACCGTCGAATCGGCGATCTGAAGAACTCCGATTTCGTCATGAACCAGGTCTTCTGGATTGGGGTGTATCCGGGACTGAGCAGGGAAATGCTGGAATATGTAATTGATATAATGAAAAATTTTGTTTCAATTAATACGTGAGATGTTTTCTTCACGCCGAGCAACAAAGAGAAGGAGAATTGAAATGACAAGCATTGAATTTGACACCATTGTTTTCCTGGAAGGTAAAATATATGTTGCCTATTCTCCAAAGCTTGATGTCTCAAGTTGTGGAAGTACAGTCGATGAAGCCCGATGCAATTTAAAGACGGCCGTTCGTCTCTTCCTTGAGGAAGCAGAAAAAATGGGGACCTTGGAAGATATTATGTGCGAAGCAGGATACGAAAAGGCATCATACGGTGATTGGACGGCGCCACGGTTGATTGCCACCGAGCATATGTCGTTGTAAGTTCAATGTCTAGAATAATACCAATACCGGCAAGGAAACTGATGAAGGTTTTTGAAAAAGCAGGGTTCTCCTGTGTAAGAATCGAAGGTGATCATTACGTATATACAAAAGCCGGTATTGCCAGACCCGTTGTAATACCGAATTGGCCGGAGGTGCCGGTGTTTATTATTAAAAACAATCTGCGTTCGGCCAATATCAGCCGGGAAGAATATTTTCATTACCTTGGCGAAATTGGTTAATGTCTATGTCAATAATTATTAAGAAAAGGCATCTGATTTGAAGAAGAAAATTCCTGTAGTCATTCTTTGCGGCGGGATGGGGACGCGCCTGGCGGAACAGACGGAAGTCCGCCCCAAGCCCCTGGTGGAGATCGGCGGGCGGCCCATCCTCTGGCACATCATGAAGCATTACTCCCATTACGGCTTCAATGAATTCATCCTGGCCCTGGGCTACAAAGGGGAGATGATCAAGCGGTATTTCCTGGATTTCTACACCTTGCAGAAAGATTTCTCCGTCTCTTTGGAAAATGGGCAAGTACGTGTGATCAAGGATAATCACGGGGAGAAATGGACGGTTCATCTGGTGGATACAGGGCTGGATACCCAAACCGGCGGTCGCCTGAAACGCCTGGCGGGGCTGCTGGGTAAGGAGTCCTTCATGATGACCTATGGAGACGGCGTCTGCGATGTCAATCTCGATGGGCTGCTGCGGTTTCATACGCAGCAAAAGGGGCTTGTGACGCTGACGGCGGTGCGACCCCCGGCCAGATTCGGCGCCCTGGGGTTTGCAGGGGCGAGAATCGTCCACTTCAAAGAGAAATCTACTCTCCACGAAGGCTGGATAAATGGCGGCTTCTTCGTCATCGAAAATGAGGCCCTCGGTTATATCAAGGATGACGTCATGTGGGAGCACAACCCCATGGAAACCCTGGCGGCGACTGGGAAGGTATGCGGCTACCAGCATGAAGGTTTCTGGCAGTGCATGGATACGGCCCGGGACCTGCGTTATCTTGAATCCCTCTGGGCGGCGGGAAACGCACCTTGGAAGACGTGGTAAGGCCGTATGAACCGACCGGTCTGATTGTTTTCAATCTTTTAATAACGGTACATGTTTCGCTCAGATATGAATAGAGATCGTTTGATGGGAACGAGCACATGCAGGGTATGCGGAAATGAATTTTTCGACGAACCGCTGCTACGATATCACAATATGCCTAAATCCGCCCAATTTTTACCTGATGCCGAATCGTTGGGAAGTGACTACGGGGTTGAATTGGACGTATGCCAGTGTTCGGGATGTGGGTTGGTTCAATTGAGTAACCCACCGGTTCATTATTATAAGGAGGTTATCCGCTCCTCGGCCGTGTCGCAAGCGATGACGGATTTCCGTAAGAAACAGTTCCGGGATTTTGTAAAGAAATATTCGCTGCGAAGAAAGAAGATCATCGAGATCGGGTGCGGCAGGGGCGAGTATCTCTCCATAATAGGTGAATTTGCGGACTTCGCATATGGCCTGGAATCTTCAGAACAATCCGTTGAACAGTGTAAAAAGAACGGGCTGAATGTTGCTGCCGGATTTGTAGAAAGCGCCGACTATAAAATAAGCCATAATCCTTACGACGCTTTCTATATGTTAAACTTCCTGGAGCATCTTCCTGAACCCAATGCAACACTGCGAGGCATATATAACAACATGACGGATGAAGGAATAGGGCTTATTGAAGTTCCTAATTTCGATATGATCCTGAAAAATAAACTGTTCTCTGAATTTATCATTGACCACCTGCTGTATTTTACAAAAGACACTTTAATTTCAACCTTGTTGCTGAATGGTTATGATGTCCTTGATTGCAAGGTTGAATGGTATGATTACATAATTTCTGCTGTCGTGAGGAAGAAGAAAAAAGCTGAAATGGCGGATTTTTATAAATATCAGAATCAGATAAAGGACGAGGTAGATATATACCTATCGCGTTTTCAAAATAAGAAAGTTGCCATATGGGGGGCGTCACATCAGGCGTTGTCCATTATTTCCTTGTTCAATCTCTCAGAAAGAATTGCATATATAATTGATTCCGCTACCTTTAAACAGAACAAATTCACGCCGGCCACGCATATTCCCATTGTACCTCCCGACAAACTGTATTCAGAGCCAGTGGATGCCATTATTGTTATGGCGGCAGGATACGCCGACGAAGTAGCAAACATTATCAGACAGAAATTCGATAAAATGAACATCTCCATACTCAGAAGCTTCGGATTGGAAATTATTCAATCTTGAAAACGATGACAGATAATTACGAAAATCCCCTGAAGGAAGATTTAGAGCATATTTTGTCTCATACAGAAGGCCTTTGGGAAGAACTGCGGGGGAAAAACATATTTATTACCGGCGGGACGGGATTTTTCGGAACTTGGTTCCTGGAGAGTTTTGCCTGGGCAAATAGACGGTTGAACCTTAACGCATCAATACTGGTTCTGACAAGAGACATTAATGTGTTTCGAAAAAAGGCCCCCCATCTGGCTAACGACCATTCGATATCTTTTCATCAAGGCGATGTTCGTTCTTATGAATTTCCTAAAGGCGTATTTGAATATATTATTCATGCTGCCGCATCGTTCCAGTCAAATATGCGTGAAGAGGACGCTTTAGATGTATTTGACATCATTGCTGATGGAACGCGACATACCCTGGAGTTCGGGAAACAGTGCAACCTGAGAAAATTCCTTTTAATAAGCTCGGGGGCTGTTTATGGCAAGCAGAAGCCAAACATGAAAGGTATTCATGAAGATTGCCATCAGGGGCCTGATCCAACTGATTGGCATTCTGCCTATGGAGAAGGCAAAAGGGTTGCGGAACTGATAACCATCCTAAATGCGAGGAAATTTAATTTCGAAGCAAAGATCGCCCGTTGTTTCACTTTTTTGGGGCCATATCAAAGATTGGATGGTCAATGGGCAATTACGGATTTTATAAACGATGGACTGAAAGGCGGCCCCATTGTGGTAAAAGGGGATGGTATGCCTTGCCGTTCCTATTTGTACGCCGCAGATTTGATGATTTTTTTGTGGAAGATATTGTTTGATGGGAAGTCCTGTTTGCCCTACAACGTGGGGTCTGATGTCGAAACCAGTATCCGAATCCTTGCGGAAATCGTGGCGGATTCATTCAAGATGGAAGGTAATGTAGTCATTTCCGAGAAGCAAGTAACTGATCGTGATAACAATCGTTACGTGCCCTCGATTGAGAGAGCGAATGAAGGGTTGAATCTGAGGCAATATATTGATCTAAAGAGTGCAATCAAACGGACGATTGAGTTCATCAAACTTCAGAATTAAGGATACAGAAAATGAAAAGTGTAAAGATCGGCCAACGTAACATAGGGGATGGATACCCATGTTTCATTGTTGCTGAAATCGGGATCAACCATAATGGTGATGTTGATATTGCCAAAAAATTGGTTGATATTGCCGTTTTTTCCGGGTGCGATGCGGTAAAATTTCAAAAACGAACGGTTGATGTTGTGTACTCGGTAGAAGAACTTGCCAAACCTCGCGAAACCCCTTTCGGTACGACAAACGGAGATTTAAAATACGGGCTGGAGTTCGGGCGGAAAGAATACAAAGAAATTGACAGGTACTGCAAGGCAAAGAAAATTATGTGGTTTGCGTCCTGTTGGGATGAAGCTTCCGTTGATTTCATAGATCAATTCAATGTCCCTTGTTATAAGATAGCATCAGCAAGCTTAACCGATGATGGACTTTTAAAATACACCCGTGCAAAAGGAAAACCGATAATTCTTTCGTGTGGGATGAGTACGATTGAGCAGCTTGATCACGCGATCAAGGTTCTTGGCATGAAAGATTTGATTATTCTCCACACATGCAGCACCTACCCCTCTGATTATAAAGAGCTAAATTTAAAAACAATTATATCTCTAAAAGAGAGATATAAAATACCCGTCGGCTATTCAGGACATGAAACCGGCATTCCTTCTTCCACTGCCGCTGTCGCTTTGGGGGCATGCGTTGTGGAAAGACATATTACTCTCGAGCGTTCCATGTGGGGATCAGATCAGGCGGCATCACTTGGGCCCAGCGGCATCATAAAGCTCGTAAGAGACATACGGCTCGTGGAATTGTCCCTTGGTGACGGTGTAAAACAGGTTTATGAAAGTGAAAAGCCCATCATTGTCAAGCTACGCAGAAAAGGCAAGTAATGATAAAAGACATTAAAGCTGTGGCCCTCGATGTCGATGGCGTCCTGACGGACGGCACTTTCATCTGGGGAATCAACGGCGAGGAATATAAGAGATTTTCGTTTATGGATATCATGGGTGTTTCCCTGGCCTCGAAAGAGGGAATTATTTTCGCCTTGATTTCCGGTGAGGACAATGTTCTGGTCGATAGATTTGCCGATAAAATGAAGATTGTCCATGTATTCAAGGGAATAAAGGATAAGGCGGTGGCCTTGCGTTCATTTGCCGCGACAAACAAGCTGTCGATGGAACAAATCTGCTTTATGGGCGATGATGTGAATGATCTTGGGGCGCTGAAACTGGCCGGTT
>DAOQVG010000148.1:0-5371 GCA_035341435.1 Smithellaceae bacterium | reverse complement strand
AAAAAGACCGGAGAGGACATCAGGAGGAGCGAAGAAAATAACCACCAGAGGATTATCTTCCGCTTCCAGGCAATCCCATCTTTTAAAAACAAGGTAATCTCCCGGCGCTTGCGAGGGCTGCTGGATTTTCATCAGTTCATTAACAATTTCCGGCGATTTTTTGTATCTCTCACCTTCCAGTTTACCGGGGATGCCGCAGGAAAGAAAATATTCAAAATCGGGCATCAGGGCACTTTCAAAGCCGCAGTATCGTTTGCCGCCGATACAGCCGATATTATCGCTGTTGAAACACCTGGTTTCTCCTTTCCGTACCCTGGCTAAATCCCCGATGATACAGCGGTGTCCTTTGGGCGGCCGGCCCATGAATTTTTTGTCCACAGAATCGGCATAATAAAATCCCAGCGGCAGTTCCACACCGGGAAAATATTTATTCCAGTTCTGCAAAAATCTCTCTTTGAATGCAGCATCCATGAACATCCTCCTTCTTATTCCATTTCTAAATCAAGCGCTATCTTTGTTGGCCCTTCGGCGGGCTCAGTGCAGGCTTAAAGCTGATAGTCGTTCATGGTGAGCTTGTCGAACCACGCCTCGTCGCCTCCTTCTAGCCGCCGCGATATCATCATTGATTTAGAAATGGAATTACGTCTCTTCCTGATATCCTTCCAGCAATTCCCGGATGGCCGGCTTCAGGTAAATCTCGGTCAAATCAAATTGCTGCAATGCCTTAATCATCACCTGATTCTTTTCTTTCAGCGTCGCCCGGGAGTTCAAAATCAGGATGTATTTCCTTTCGAGGCGGCACAGCCCTCCGGAACTGAACAACTCCTCCATTTCCATATTTTCCTCACGAACCGATATGCCGAGTTTCTCCGCCAGTTCTATGAGTTGATTTAATAGAACTTCTTCATTCATAAAGAGATTCAATCAACTTGCCGGTTTTTTGAATTCTTCAACAAGTTATCTTCCCTGTCGTTTATATTTACCCATCAGCCGGGCTTCCGCCAGCACGTGTCCTTTCATCGCTTTAAGGAGCTGCTCCTTCGTCGCCCCCGGCTTAATATCCAGCATTGTATCGAGGGCGTACAATTTAAAATAATATCGGTGTGTGCCGCTTGGCGGGCAGGGGCCTCCGTATCCGATTTTGGGCCAGTCGTTGCTTCCCTGCTTCATGCCACTGGCAAATTCTCTGTCGCGTTTAATGTTTTCCTCCAGCTTCGCAGCAGTCGGGGGAATGTTGAAAGCGACCCAGTGCACCCATGTTCCCCCCGGCGCATCAGGATCGTCGCTGATCAGAGCAAAACTTTTTGTCTCTCCGGGGACATCCTTCCATTCCAGAGGTGGAGAGATATCCTGCCCGTCGCAGGTGTATTTGGACGGAATGCCGCCGCCTTCACTAAATGCGGAACTGGTGATTTTCATGGTTTTTTCTCCTTTCGTTGCTGTGTAAGCCCGTTGATTTAAACCGAAAACACAAATGAGCGCCGATGCGACTATCAACAAGTAATTCCATTTCCAAATCAATGATGATACCGCGGCGGCTAGGAGGAGACGACGAGGCGTATTATACATACGTCGAGGAAGCCGACGACGACGCCAACAAAGGTAGCGCTTGATTTGGAAATGGAATAAATGCTTTTTTTCATTGTCAGTCTACTCCTCCCTGCAAAACATGTCCATCAAGATCGACGGACGGAGGCTTGCGGATAATTATCCTACTTTTGCACTTCAATGTCCGCGGCGGCCAAAACGCGGAATGAACATGGGTACTCTCTTTCTGTATTCCACGTAGTCGCGGCCAAAACGCTTTTCCAACTCCGGCTCTTCGATCAGTTTAAATTCCAGAGATGCAATCAGGATGAAAAGCGGCGTATACAAAACAATCAGCGAAACCAACTGAAATAAGAACCCGATGCCGAACAACATCAGAAAAACACCGGAGAGCATGGGATTTCGTAAGCAGGCGTAAGGACCGGTGCTTATTAACTTTGGCGGCGGACTGACGGGGACCGGCGTGCCTCTGGATTTAAAGAATATCAATACAGACCATAGCCAGAGCCAGATTCCGGCAATCAGCAGCGGTGCGGCGCAGATAAGATTTACGGGTTTTGGCGGCCATGCATTTATATTCAGCATTTTGTCGGTGAGGATGGCCAAAATGATGGTTGAAAGCACCGCGCTAAAAAAGAATAATCCCCACAAAAAAGTCAAACGGCCGTGGTGTTTTTCCCGCCTCGTCGCCTTGTGGTAAATAAAATCGATTATCCGGTCAAACGGTCGGGCCATAAATCTATATTTCCTTCTGCTGTTTATTTAATACAAACGGATCGGCCGGAACCGCTGTCATTTCACCGGCAGGATAAGGCTTCAATAAGGCCAGCAGGCCCGCCTGGTCATGGTTGTCCGGATTCATCCAGAAATTATAGAACTTGCTCTCTATAATAACCGGCATTCTGTCATGTATGGATTTTACCAGTTCATTAGCTTCCGTTGTGATGATCGTGCATGTCTGAATCGGCTTTTGGTCCGGCGACAGCCACCGCTCATAAAGTCCCGCCAGACCGAAAGGTTTTCCCGACCTTAAGGAGATGCTGAAGGGTTCTTTTACCTTGTCCGTTTTCTGCCATTCATAAAAGCCATCCACGGGAATGAGGCAGCGTCTTTTTTGAAAGGCGTTCTTAAAGCTTGGTTTTGCCGCAATCGTTTCGGCGCGCGCATTAATCATTTTATTGCCAAAGGAAGCGTCTTTAGCCCAGGAAGGAATCAATCCCCAGCGCAGGGAAGTCAGCACTTTTTGTCCATTTTGATTAATCAGAACAGGAATGTATTGCCCCGGAGCAACATTGCGGTCGGGTTTAAAATCGGTCAGAATCTTCCCGGCGCCAAATTCTTCTGCGATCTTTGCCAGGTCAGTGATCAGGAAAAATCTACCGCACATGTCAGCGCTCTCCAGGTTGCCAAAAATGATCTAACAGACACATTACACTTACAATCTGCTTAAGTTAAATTAAAAACCAGACTTAGCAGATCATTCTTACTTACATCATTTCTGCACAGATGACTGTGCGCGGATTAAATCGTGAAGAGTGATTATCCCTTTTATAGTGTTTGTATCCCTTTCAAGAACAATTAAAGCGGGAACTGCCGAATCAACAAATTTATTGCCGACTTCCTTAATCGTTTGATCGGAATAACAAGTTGCCGCCGAATGCATCTCCGGATGTCTTCCGTAGAGAAGGGCATTTTGTATCTCCTGACGGGTAACAATTCCCTTTATTTCATTACCAGAAACAACCGGAAAAGTATTGTAAGGATATTTATTTATTATCTCACGCATTTCTTTTTCGTTGAGACTGGTTATCCCTACAAGATTCGGGTTGGCAATTGCACAGACAGGCAAATTCTGCCAACCGTAGAGATCAACCGGCGGCCGGATTTTATAAAGTTCATGGCCATCCTGAATAAGGAGTGCATCATAAAAATTCACCTTCCCAACACGAAAAGCTATAGTCTGGCTGATAATAGTGCTTATCAATAAAGCAGGCACCAGGGTAAATTGATGCGTCATCTCGAAAACAATAAGCATCGAAGTGAAAGGAGCACGAACAATGGCTCCCAGACATGAACTCATTCCTACTGCAGCTAAAACGATGCGATCGGCTCCTGTCAGCGGAATCAATATATCAGCCAGTCCGCCAATGAAATAACCGCTCATGCCGCCGATAAACAGCGACGGTGCAAAAATGCCGCCGCAGCCTCCAAAACTGTAACTCGCAACGGTGGCGCATAATTTTGCACAAACCAAGACCCCTGCTATTTTCCATTCAAAATTATTATTTAAAGCACTGGAAAGATCCTGGTATCCGAGGCCGAACACTCCTACTTTTCCAGTCATCCAAAATATGCTGCAGCCGATCAACCATGTAATGAGTCCTCCGCATACCGGAAGAAGCCATCCCGGAATTTTCGTTTGGTTTTTTAGCCGTCCCCTCCAGAAGATGGTTGACCTTTGAAAAACAATGCCTGCAAAAGCGGCTACAATAGCCACCACTGGAACCACAACGTAATGCAACCAACTGATATTCTCGGTCGATGGAAGCGAAAATGCCGGATGCCTGCCTAATATAGCATAAACTACAAACGCGCCGATAACAGAAGAAAGAACGACGCTGCCCAGATAACGATTATTTAAATCACCCACAATCTCTTCAATGACAAATGTAATTGCCGCGATGGGAGTATTGAACGCGGCAGCCAGACCAGCGGATGCTCCTATCAGGGTTGCACTTCGTCGCTGCCGTGACGAGGCTCCCAAAATACCATGAAGGTTGGAAGCCACCCCACTGCCCAAATTCACTGAGGGCCCTTCCCGGCCCAAGCTGTTTCCTCCGCCGATGCTTAACACGCCGGCGATGAACTTGACCAAAACAGGAGTTAATTTCATGTAGCCAAGTTCTTTCCAGTAAGCCGTCTTGACTTGTGGAATTCCACTGCCGGCAGCCTCGGGGCTAAAGACATTCAGCAGGAAGCCGACAAGCAACGAAGTAGCGGTAATGACGAGAAAACTGGCTACAATAAAAAAAGGCACCGATTTTGTTGCAAACAGAAGATAAGTTTTGGAAAATAATAAATTTGTTAAGTACAAAAAACATACCGTAGATAAAGCTGCGGTTAAGCCGAGAATACAGGTTATAATTATTGATCTTATATTTTCCGGAAATCTCTGGAGAAGCTGCAGAAAAATTTTCAATTTTGTATCCAGCGACAATTTCAAATTCCTTCCACTCTCAATTTCAGATTTTTTCCATAATGAAACGGCATACAGGCAAACTACTTTATTTCATCTCGATTCTACAGTTTTTTGATCAGCTTTCCTGCGTTTCGTGGTTTCTGGGTATCTCCTTCATTTTCGGGAAAATAATTGCCCCAGATGGGATCATTGCCGAATCGCCGCCACCACCACCTGTTGGCTTCCTCCCAGAAATCGAGCACGCCGAACTCTTTTTCCATCAACAACGCATAGGCTTTGTTAATATCCTGCATCTTTTCATGTGCTTCTTCGGTTGAGTTGACGTCGGGATGCCATATTTTGGCCAGTTCCCGGTACCTCTTTCTGGCGTCGTCGGCTGTCGCATTTTTAGCAATGCCCAGTAATTTCCGGGCTTCATCTATTTTGAAATTAATATTTTTCATTGAACCCCTTACTAATGATGGACTCGCAAAAAGTCGTGAATCAACAATTTTCAGGCGACCTCGTAAAAAGATCGCAGGCAAGGCGCGCGAATACCGAGGAATGAAGCGTACTTAGGGTACGTTGCATAGCCTGCCCCGTGCTTGACACGGGGAGGGATGAAGCGCAACGCAGCATCCGGCC
>DAOQVG010000147.1:0-5374 GCA_035341435.1 Smithellaceae bacterium | reverse complement strand
ATGCTTCCAGGAAATGTCGGAAACATGCACCAGACCGTCAATGCCTTCTTCAATGCCGACAAAAACACCAAAATTGGTTATATTCCGAACAACACCTTTAACAACGGTTCCCACCTTATATTTTTCCCGCAGTTTTTCCCAGGGATTGGGGGAAGTCTGCTTCAAGCTCAGGGATACACGTTTGGCTTCCGGATTCACTTCCAAAACGACCACATTTATCGTTTCACCGACGTTCAGAACTTTTGAGGGATGTTTAATTTCTCTTGTCCAGTACATTTCGGAAATATGCACGAGACCTTCGACGCCCGGTTCCAGTTCGACAAAGACCCCGTAGTCGGTAAGATTTACAACCTTGCCGCTGACTAAAGCCCCGACAGGATATTTATCCGAAATCTGCTCCCAGGGATTTCCCGTCAGCTGTTTCAGCCCCAGGGACACTTTTTCTTTTTCCGGATCAAAGGAAAGAACCTTTACCGTAATTTTATCGCCTTTATGGAAATTTTCCGCCGGTTTGGCAATTCTTCCCCAGGAAATATCCGTAACGTGCAGCAGCCCGTCAATTCCGCCCAGATCAACAAAAATGCCATAGTCGGTAATATTTTTAATAATGCCTTCAACAACGCTTCCTTCTTTAATGGTGCTTAATGTCTCCTGTTTTTCCGCTTCCCGCTCGGCGGCGACAATCGACCTGCGTGACAATACAACGTTATTGCGCTTCCGGTCATACTTCAGTATGTGAAAATCGAGGGTCTGGCCGACAAATTTATCCAGATCCTTGACCGGGCGGGTATCTATCTGCGAACCGGGCAGAAAAGCGGTGACACCGATATCGACTGAAAGACCGCCCTTGACCTTTTCGATGACCTTACCTTTGATTGTAGAATTATTTTCACAGACACTCTTAATCTCATCCCATACTTTAAGTTTCGCCGCTTTTTCTCTGGATAAGATCAGATTTCCTTCGGAATCTCTCTTGTCAATGAATACCACTATATCATCACCGACGGCGATATTCATATTCCCGTCGGCATCACGAAGTTCCTTGGCTGGAATAAAACCCTCTGTTTTCCACCCAACATCGACCATCACAGTATCCGGGTTAATCTGAACCACTTTACCGGTTGCGATATCTCCGTATTGTATTTGATTGAGGCTCTGCTCGTATAGCTCTTTAAAACCGAAATCTTCATCCTGCGATTGAAATGCGTGTACTGCTGAATCTTTTTCTCCATCTTCTTTTGTAAAGTTTGAGTTATTATTGTTAACCATTAACCAACACCCCCCTGTTTTTTTAAATGCAAGTTAGTTGCCTAACATACTGAAAATTAAATAGCAAGCTAATACCCGCGTAATTTTCATTATTTGTTCTAATTTGGCCAACTATTATTTTTTTGTCACTCGCCGGATGATTTTTTCTACTACTTCCGGTATAGATAATTTAGTCGAATCGATAATTATTGATGATGAAGTTGGTTGCAATGGGGCGATTTCACGTTTTGAATCCTGTTTGTCCCGCGCCAGCATGTCTTTTCGAATCGATGAAATCTCGGAGGAATTGCCTTTATTTAATAATTCATGATGTCGTCTTTTTATTCTCTCTTCAATATGGGCGTCGAGAAAAAATTTATAGTCGGCGGAAGGAAACACTACAGACCCCATATCTCTGCCTTCCGCAACAATGCCGCCCGGAGCGCCGGCCTTTCTTTGCAAATCGAGCAATCTTTGACGCACAACGGGAAAGGTCGAAATTTTTGATGCAGCCAGCCCGACTTCTTCCGTACGAAGCCGGTCGCCGACATCTTCGCCGTCAACGTATACTTTCATCTGACCGCCGATATTTCTTAAAGTTATGCTCGTGTCGGCGCATAAACAATCGAGCGCATCCGGATCATCCAGGACAATCGCATCTCTTAAAGCCTTATACGCCAGCGCGCGATACAATGAACCGGTATCCAAATATATATAAGCCAGTTTTTTCGCCACAATCCTGCTTATGGTGCTTTTTCCGGAGCCCGCAGGGCCATCAATAGTTATGACCATTTTTTTGCGCATTGAGCAGTCCTCAACAAAGACGGCTTAAAAAAGGCTTTCTTGCTTTAAGCAAGTAAAAAGGATAATATTGAATTCAATTACATAAATTTCGAAGAAAATAATTATGCGGATTTTCAATCAAAATCAATATATTTCTCTTGTTTTCATATTTTTTATTTTATTTTTCCAGGCAGCCGTCTGTTTCGCCGAATTCACCATCGACGACGAAAAGAAGCTGGGCAAAGAGTTTTACGATAAAATGGCCAAACATAATTTGCTTTTGGAAAACAGGCACATAAATGAATACATAGACAAAATCGGCAACCGGGTTTTGAAGGGCAACAGAAGGGTTCCTTTTCAATTCCATTTTTCCATAGTCAACGATACGGCGATCAACGCCTTTGCCACTCCGGGCGGCTACATCTACGTCAACAAGGGACTTATCAACGCCGTAGAAAATGAAGGTGAACTGGCCGGCGTTATTGCCCACGAAATCGCCCACGCCAATGCCCGCCATATTGCCGCTATCATTGAAAAGTCACAGAAACTTAACATCGCTACTCTTGCCGCCGTCCTGGCCGGCGCTTTTCTCGGGGGAGGAGGCGAGGCCAGTGCGGCGCTGGTCGCTTTTTCCGTTGCGGGTTCGGCCAGTTTAAGTCTGAAATACAGCCGGGAACATGAAGAGGAAGCAGACCGTCTGGGAATAGAGTACCTCACTCAGGCGGGATACTATCCGGGCGCAATGGTGGAGTTTCTTAAAATTATCAAAAGATACGAATATTTATCCAAGAGCATTCCTTCTTATCTGCTGACGCATCCCGGCACCGACGAACGCATGTTTTATCTGGACAGCCTGATTCTGACAAAATATCGCCAGAAAGGTTTGAAAAACATCGTCGGCAACTTAACCAGAATCCAGGCCCTGCTGATGCTGGATGGCGACAATTTAAACTCCCGGAAAATACAGTTGGAAGAATCGTTAGCCAAAAATCCGGACAGCGTCGATCTGCTTTATGCCCTTGCCCTCGTCGAAAACAAACTGGGAAAAACCAGCGATGCCGTGAACCGCTATCAGCAGGCCCTGAGTCTGTCGCCCCGCGACGAGGACGTTTTAAAATCACTGGGGCTCTTATATCTGAAAATCGGGAAGGCCAACGAGGCGCAAAACTATCTGCAGCGCGCCAGAGCCGTTAACGCCGACAACGATGCGGTCATCCTGGCTTTGGGAAAAGCTTATGAAGTCCAGGGCAAATACGAAAACGCCCTGGAATGCTTCTTAAAACTGAAAGACAAAAAAATCGATGACGAAATCGACATTCATTATTACATCGCCATGACCTACGGCAAATTAAACAAACTGGACGAATCCCATTATAATTTTGGCCTTTATTTCAAAAAAATCAACAAAAAGGAGAGCGCCCTTTTTCACTTTAAAAAAGCACTGGATTATTTTCCCCCGGGTTCCGCGCGCTCGGACGCGATCAACCGGGAAATTAAGGATCTCAGCAGCAAACCGGCGCCCAATAAGACTTCTCCGGTCCGTCCGCCACGTCTCAAATTTAACTACCCTATTCCATAAAAAAATAAGCGGCCGGTCTGCTTGTTTGGCCCTGTGAAGTGTTTCTTTTTTATCCATTGCGAAAAATTCAACAATACATTATAAGACCGGTCTATAAATCTACTTTATCTGGACATTATTAAGATTGCCGCATCGACAACAGGCTTTTCACAGCCATCCGCTGCAGCAGCTTAATATAACAAATACCTTTCAGGGAGGGATTAAACAAAGTGAATATTCTCATTTTTGGACCTAACGGCAGCGGCAAAGGAACTCAGGGAGCAATAGTGCAAAAGAAATATGGCGTACCCCATATTGAAACGGGTGTTATTTTCCGGCAGAACATTTCCAAGAAAACGCCTCTGGGAGAAAAGGCAAAAGCTTTCATCGACAAGGGAGAACTTGTTCCCGACGATATCACCATCCCGATGATCCTCGACCGGTTAAAGGAACCTGATTGCAAAGACGGCTGGCTTCTGGACGGTTTCCCCCGCAACCTGGCCCAGGCCGAAGCACTCTGGGCGGCACTGCAGAAAGAAAACATCAAACTCGACTACGTTATCGAAATCGATCTGGATCGGGAAACGGCCAAAAAACGCATCATGGGACGCAGACTTTGCAAAACAGACAACAATCATCCCAACAATATTTATATCGATGCCATCAAGCCTGTCGAAAAAGACGGTAAATTAGTCTGCCGTGTCTGCGGATGTGAAGAGTTGTCCGCCCGCGCCGACGATCAGGATGTCGACGCCATTGATAAACGTCATGGAATTTATTATGACACGAAGACCGGTACGCTGGCCGGCGTAAACTATTTTAAGGAGAGAACTAAAGTAATCGTTGTTGACGGAAGTGCAGGCGTGAAGGAAGTATCCGAAGATCTGTTGAAGAAACTTGCCTAACCATCAACATCCAGATTAAATATAAAAGCCTTCCGCAGCCTGGAGGGCTTTTTTTAATACACTTATGGAAAATATAAGAAATTTCAGTATTATCGCCCATATTGATCACGGCAAATCTACGCTGGCCGATCGGCTGATCCAATTTACCGGCGTCTGCAATGAAAGAAATTTTCAGGATCAGATGCTAGACAACATGGACATTGAGCGCGAACGCGGCATCACCATTAAAAGCAACGCCATTTCATTGCCTTATCGGGCCAAAGACGGAAAAGAGTATATTCTGAATCTGATTGACACGCCGGGCCATGTGGATTTCTCTTATGAAGTCTCGCGGTCGCTCGCCTCCTGCGAGGGAGTCTTGCTGTTAATCGACGCCGCCCAGGGTGTTCAGGCTCAGACAGTCGCCAACCTGTATCTGGCGATGGAACATAATCTCGCCATCATACCGATCATCAATAAAATTGATCTGCCTTCCGCCGATGTTGACCGTGCGCTGGAAGAAATCGATTCGGAACTGGGGCTGGATCCGGACACGCACATCAAATGTTCAGCCAAAGAAGGAATCGGCATAGAAGAAATTCTGGAAGCTGTTGTTGAACGTATTCCAGCGCCTCGGGGAAATACGGCGAATCCCCTGGCCGCTTTGATTTTCGATGCCAAGTACGACTCCTTCCGTGGCACGATAATCCACTGCCGTATTTTCGAAGGCAGCGTTAAAAGCGGCGATCTGATTAAATTCATGTCCAATGACGCCATTTACAAAGTGGAAGAAGTGGGACATTTTCTGCTGAACCGCGCCAAACGGGAAAAACTCAGCGCCGGGGAAGTGGGCTACATTATCGCCGGTGTAAAGACCGTCTCGGATGTGCGCACGGGTGAT
>DAOQVG010000146.1:0-5452 GCA_035341435.1 Smithellaceae bacterium | reverse complement strand
TGTTTCCGCAAGGAGAATGCCGTCCGTCATAACTTTGATGAGCGGTTCAGCGGATGTCTTTTCTTCAAATCTGATCTTATAAGCTACCGACTTGCCGCAGGCTTCGCCCAGCTCAGCCGCAAGGCGCGCAGCGATACTGGTGGCGGCGATTCTTCTCGGCTGCGTGAGGCCGATCATCCCGCGCAGGCCGCGTCCCGCCGCCAGGCACATTTTGGGAATCTGCGTCGTTTTGCCGGAACCTGTTTCACCGGTGATAATCACTATCTGACTTTTCTTAATTGCCGCGATAATTTCATTTTTTTTTGCTGAAATCGGTAATTCCCGGGGAAAGCGCAAAGAAGGAATACTCCGGGCCCGTTCTTCACAGCGCCGGAGCGAGGAGTTAACTCTTCTTTGCAGGTAGAGTAATTTCTTGAAAAGCAGGGCGGTTTTATCAGCCGCTCTTTGCTGTTCGACGGCTTCCAGGTTGCGGCTGAGATGGTAATAATCAGCCGCCATTGTCCGGTCGATATTTTTATTGATTTGATGAATAAACTGGCTTATGGAAGGCAAACAGCAACTCCTTAAAATCTCTGATCCGGGGGAGTATATTTCATATGTGAGTATGCACTGTCAATCGGCAATGGTGTGCGGCATTTATGAAAATTGCCGCAGACGATAATTGACATAACTGCACCCCTGTTATATTATTAATAAAATTTATCTTTTTCAAGGAAGGATATTACGTTTGCTTTCCAGTACTCTTCTCCACAACAAAAAGCGCTATCTCGACTATAATCGTTTCCGTCAAAAAACATTACTGACAAATTCACCGAAAGACGGTCCGGTAATTCTTTACATGCTGCCCTGGCTGTTGAGCGTCAACCGGCCCTCCGTACCGGGATATGTTAAAGATTTAAAAGAACCATTTCATGTATTTAAAATCGAGGAAAACAGGGAGATTCTCCAGCAGGAAGTGATTTTTAAAAATATATTCGGTATTAAAGAAGAGAAATCATTAGTCCGCCATTATTCGCAATCTCCGCAGATTCAGGGAATTTATACAATCGGTTCGGCGGGTACGGTCAGCCAGACATCACATTCCGACTGCGATATCTGGATTTGCTTCGATAAAAATGACTTCACCGGCAAGGCGTTGCACCAGTTGAACGAGAAATTAAATCTCATCAAAGACTGGCTGGATGCCCGATTAAAAATACCCGTTTACTTTTTTTTAAGTGACGTGAATGATATCAGACAATGCAATTTCGGCAGTCTGGATTTTGAGAGCTCCGGATCGGCGCAGAAAAATGTTTTAAAAGAGGAATTTTACCGCACGACTATTCTTATTGCGGGCAAGATACCTTTCTGGTGGGTTTGTTTCGATCCTGATCAGCCTGTCGATTATGACGAAACCTTTGCTCAGATCACCGGCGGCGACCTCGGCGACCGTGATTTTATCGACATGGCCGACCTCAAAGAGGTGAAGCAAGACGAATATTTCGGCGCTTCTCTCTGGCAGTTTAACAAATCTCTGACCCATCCCTTAAAATCCATCATCAAGATGCTCCAGTTAAAGATGTTTCTGGAATCGCCGGAGGAAGATCTCTTGTGCCACAAATTGCGGCGGGCGGTTTTAGGAGGGCAGGATAAGGCGGTGTTCCCCGATCCCAGCATCTTTGGCATGAACGCCGTGCTGGATTACTATGCTCAAAATGCCAAAGAGGAATATTTTGAATTTATTAAAAAATGTTTTTACCTGCGCTTTGAAATAAAATTGCTGTCCAAGTCGCAGACACTGAAGGAAGAGGCGGCGGCGGAGGTGTTCAAGAAATACAAAATCGACCGCAGGGATGTTTACCGGCTCAATGAATTCGATTCCTGGCAATTGCAGGAAAAAGCTGCTTTCGGAGAATTAATGTTCGGCTTCCTGATCGATGTATACAAGGATATTGTCCGGATACAGAAGGGCAAGAGCGGGGAAATTGCACCGCAGGATTTAACGATCATTGGACGCAAACTGTCTTCGACTTTGCAGACAAAGGAAAATAAAGTGGCGGTGCTCCACATACCGTCGGAAACCGTTAATTTACCGGTTCTTACATTCGCTACTAACGGAAAAACGTGGCAGGTTAATTCTTCCGATAATCAGTCGGCGCCGCTAATTGCGCATCAAAATATAATATCCTGTATCGCCTATATTGTCTGGAACGGCATTTATAATCCCGTTCAAACCAGAATGGCGCCTAATCAAACGGCGGTGACGATCCAGGAGATTATTAATCTGGGAAAAATGATCAAAGATGTTTTCGGCAGTTTCGATATATCCGGTGTTCATTTTGGTAATTTCCTCCAGAAAGAGACCATCACCAAGATGCTGCTCGTCGTCAGCTTCGAAAGCCAGAAATTAAATATGGATGTTCACGATTTCTGCGTTATCTACAAAAACAACTGGGAAGAACTTTTCGTACGCCGCTTTCCTTCCCTCGAAAAAATGAAGGCGTTTTGGGTTGGCTTAAGCAGAACTTCCCCCAATGTTCAGGTGCAGTATTACGTTCAGAGAAGCAATAAATATTACGAAAAAATAATTGAAAGGGTTAAGTATCTGGTGACGCAAATGCTGGCAACCCCATGATGTGCCTGTAATCATTGCGGTATTTCATGAGGCGGCGGATGCCGGCGATCAATCAGCGGCGCCAGCCTAAATCCAGGTCCATATCTTTGGGCGCTTCCAGTTCTATCGTGTTTGAAATGGTCGTCTTTTGCCGGGCAGGAACATCGACAATCCAGACAAACTTAGAGTGATCTTTTTCCAGCGGTGCGGGATTTTGCTTGAAGTTAAGCCGGATTCTCTTGTCGCGGGCTTGCGGCACCGGTTCCTCAATCCGTAGTTTGATGTTGCTGCCGCTCAAATTTTTTGCTTCGATCAGCCACTGCCAGAGCTGCGTCTGTTTATCCTGAAAAACAGTTGTGGCGCCGGATTTGTTTTCGAGAGTGGAACTGGTGACGGAAATCAGCGGGCTGGTGCCGAAGTAGAGGGTTCCCTCGTCGCCGGCCAGGGAGAAATTGCGTTTGCCTAAGACCGCTCCGTCAATCAGGAATAAGGCTTCACCGGACGGGATATCAGCGGGGCCGGCCAGTTTGACCTGTGCGCGCACGAAGGCCTGCTGGCCCAGGCTGGGACGGGCAAGAAAGAGAAAATCGGCCGGCCAGTTTTCTTCCTTGATTTTCAATCGCTGTCCGGCGCCCGCCGGGAGGTCTTTCCGGCCGATAGACCACATCGAATATGTCGTCCTGACGCTTTCCTCAACAGCAGCTTCCCGTCTTTCGTCTCCGACGGCAAGTGTGCTCTGCTCCATTGCCGGCGCCTCTGGAATATCCTTGCGCATTGATTTATAAACCGGACGGGGACGTTTTTTAATAATCCAGTCCGGTAAATCGGGAGGCATTACCGTAGCAGCGGGCTGCAGGGTGGCCAGATTTATTTGAACCTGTTTCCAGTCTTCACCTGCGGACTGCCACAATTGCGCTTCCCAGGAGAAGGAAACTCTGTTTTGCGCCGGCAGCGCTTCTATCCGGTAAAGGGGCAGCCAACCGCAGCCGCCAAGATTGTAATTATAGGACAATACTATCTCTTTTCCGGAGCCGGAGAAGGTCAGCGCTGCCTCCCAGGCTGTTTCTTTGCTTCCGGCGGCCTTATCCAGTGCATCCTGTAGTTCTTTCAGCTGTTTGTCTAATTTTTCCATGTCGGCTGCGACAGCAAATTTTCCCGAGCTGGACTTTTTGACGTTGCGGCCGATAGCGGCGGATAAATTATCGGCGTCGGCGACGGTCTTTGTCTTGGCCTTCGTTTGCATTTGCCAGAATTGCAGTTGAACATCGAGCGCTTGCATTTTTGCCTGCAGCTCTTGGCGATCATTCTTCAATTTACCGATTTGTTTGCGTAATTCAGAAATTTGAGCTTCGTCCCGGCGGGGAACCGCTTTTAGCTGAATGTCGTCGATTTTTGTTCGGCCGGCGGCGGGAAGAGTAACAACAAGCGAGGCCGGATCGGATTGAGGCGGAAGAATTATGGAGGCCCGGCATTTCTCATTCCCGGAGCATTGCGGGTGCAGCCTGGCTGTTTCCATTACCCTGGCAGAGTTGGGGAAAAGAGTGACTTCTTTCACGACGGCGTGGACAGGGGAAGAAAATAAGAAAAGAAAAGAGATTAAAACCAGAAATGAAAAATATTTTTTTGACATAAATTTAATCATCTCCTCATTTTTGAAAGCTTTTTTTGATTTTTACGGCAATTTCTCCTACTTTCCGCATAACTTCGGTTTCGTCGAGCGTCAGGAGCCGGCGGTTTTCCATAACTACTTTACCGTTAATGATCACCGTATCGACGTCGGCGCCGTTCGCGGCATAAACAAGATGCGAATATTCATTGTAAATGGGGGTCAGATGCGGCTTGTTCAGATCAATGATAATAATATCGGCTTTTTTGCCGATTTGCAGCGATCCGGTTATTTTTTCCATTCCGAGGGCCCTGGCGCCTTCTATAGTCGCCATGCGGACAACAGTCTTTGCATCCATTACGGTCGGATCAAGCCGCGCCGCTTTATGCAGTTTGGCGGCCATGGACATTTCCTTGATCATATCCAGAGTGTTGTTGCTGGCGCAGCCGTCCGTGCCTAAACCGATGGTAATTCCGGCGCGAAGCATATCCGGCACCGGCGCCACGCCGCTGGCCAGTTTCATGTTGCTGGCGGGGTTGTGGGAAACTTTACAGCCGTAGCGGGCGAAGAGTTGTATATCTTCTGCGGAAAGATGGACGCAGTGGAAGGCAAGAAACCGTTCATTAAGGTAATCGATGTCTTCCAGGAAAGGGACAGCCCCTTTGCCGAATTTCTGTTGCAGCTGTTCTTTTTCCGCCTTGTTTTCCAGTAAATGGACGCCCAGCGGAATCTGATGATCGTCGGCCAGTTTTTTGGCTGCGGCCAGGAGGTTCGGGGAACAGGTATACAGAGCGTGTGGTTCGACGAAGATGTTGACCAGAGGGTCATCATGCCATTTTTCAATGAGCATGCGGGTGTAAGCCAGGCCTTCCTCCGGGGATTTAAAATTCGGCGAAGGAAAATCAAAAAGGACTTCACCCAGCAGGCAGCGCATCCCCGCCTTTTTTGCCGCCTTTGCCGTTTCATCTTCAAAAATATACATGTCGCAGAAAGTAGTGGTTCCCGATTTAATCATTTCGGCGCAGGCGAGTAGCGAGCCCCAGTAGGCAAGCTCTTGATCGACGTTTCTGGCTTCGGCGGGGAAGATGTAATTATTGAGCCAGTCCATAAGCTCCAGGTCGTCCGCCATGCCGCGGAAACAGGTCATGGCGGCGTGTGTATGGCTGTTGACGAAGCCGGGCATAACCAGGGAATCTGCGGCCTTGATTGTCTTTTCAGCTTTGTACTTTGGGGCTATTTCCCCGGTCGGTCCT
>DAOQVG010000145.1:0-5462 GCA_035341435.1 Smithellaceae bacterium | reverse complement strand
CTCACTTGCCGAGCAGAATTTTGCCTCATGTATTGTGGAAAAAGAGGATCAACTGGGTGGTAACTACCGTCAACTATATAAAACATTGGAAGGGCTTGACACCCGCAAGCACCTGAAGTCTCTCTTGGATAAGATTTCCAAGAATCCTTTGATTACTGTTGCAACGAGCGCCAAGATCAAAAAGATTGAAGGCTTTATCGGCAACTACAAAACGACGATAGAAGCTAAAGGCGGCGAACAGGTATTTGAACATGGTATCGTTATCGTTGCCACCGGAGCTTACGAAAACAAGCCGAAAGAATATCTCTTCGGCCAGAATGCGAACGTTAAAACGCAGCGGGAATTAGAAACACTGATTTATGAAAAACCAGCCGATTTGGCAGCGGTGAAAAATTTGGTGATGATTCAGTGTGTGGGTTCGCGCGATAAAGAGCATCCATATTGCAGCCGTTACTGCTGCAGTGAGGCAATTAAAAACGCACTGGAATTGAAAGCTGCTGATCCCTCTCGCGATATCACAATTCTTTACCGGGATATACGTACTTTCGCTTTCAAAGAGGATTATTACAAGCAGGCGCGTGAAGCAAATATCAAATTCATATCTTATGAAGAAGACCGGAAACCGGAAGTAATTGCTGACGGTGACAAGGTAGCCGTAAAAGTATTGGATCCAATTCTTAATGAAAATATTACTTTATCCACCGATATGGTGGTTTTAAGTGTCGGTGTTGTGCCTAATCCGGAAAATGCGGCGATTGGTCAAATGTTGAAGGTTTCCACCAACCAGGATGGCTTCTTCCTCGAAGCTCACGTAAAACTGCGTCCGGTTGACTTTGCAACAGATGGTGTCTTTATGTGCGGTATGGCGCATTCGCCGAAATTCAGCGATGAAAGCGTCACTCAGGCAAATGCTGCAGTCTCGCGTGCCTGTACGGTGCTGACCCTCGATTTCATTGAGGCGGAAGGTAAAACCGCCTATGTCAATAAAGAGAGATGCTCGGCGTGTGGTCTTTGCGAAATCAATTGTCCATACAGTGCGATTCGGGTAAATGTTGCTGAAGGATACGCTGAAGTCAATGCGGTTCTCTGCAAGGGATGCGGTGTCTGTACGGCATCCTGCCGGATGAACGCCGTCGACCTCAACGGATTCAATAATGAAGAGGTGCTGGCGCAAATCTCTAATATAAACTAAGGTAAATGGCTGATAAAGCGGCGTAATATTGCCGTTGGAAGGAGAATATATGGCTGAAAATTTAGCAAACAAAGAATGGGAACCGAAAATTGTCGCCATCGTCTGTAACTGGTGTACATACGCAGGAGCTGACCTGGCTGGCATCAGCAGAATTCAGTATCCGCCAAATGTCAGGATTATCCGCGTTCCCTGCACAGGAAGAATAAATCCTTTTTATATAGTGAAAGCTCTGCAGACGGGCGCCGACGGCGTTCTGGTTTCCGGGTGACACCCGGGAGAATGCCACTATATATCCGGAAATTTAGTGGCGCGTCGCAAGTTTGCGACGTTAAAAAGTTTCCTGAATTACATCGGTATGGAAGGCGACAGAACGATCTTTACCTGGGTATCCGCTTCTGAAGGTGAAAGGTTTGCGAAGGTCATAAAGGGCGTTACAGCTAAAGTAAAGGCTCTGGGGCCGGCCAGTAAAATGATAAAAAAGATTGGTTAAACTTTTGGAATAAAAATTAAACGGGGAATCATCACTGTGGAAAACATCGAATCAAAATTGCGAGAAGTTGCTAAAGGACTGCTTTCGGAGAAGAAGGTAGATGTCATTATCGGCTACGAAAAGGGAACATTGCCGTTAACGGCCACACCATGCTTCGTGACGACTCCGGAAGAAGCAGACAAACTTGTTTTTAACGAGCTTTGTACGCAGAATTTAGCGAAGTTTGTTCATGACCTGGTAACGCAGCATAGGGAATCACAGAAGCGTGTCAAACCGGAAGACCGCAAGAAAAAAATTATAGGTGTTGTTGCTCGTGGTTGTACAACCCGTTCAATCATCATCCACTTGCAGGAGCGTCAGTATCAGCGAGAAGATATTTATATTATCGGCGTACCCTGTGAAGGATATGTGGACAGGAAGAGTTTGGCGAAAGCCATAGATGGAGCGGATATTGTTGAAGGGTCAATAGAAGGCGGACAATTGAAAATGAAAACGTCGGCGGGGGATAAAACAGTTGCCTTTGCCGATGTTATTGCACCTAACTGTGTTGTCTGCCGTCTTAATAATCCGGTTATATCTGATGTGATGGTCGGATCACCGGCTCCGGCGAAAGACTTCTCCACGGAATACGATAAAACAGTCGAATTTGAGAAAAAGGATATTGCCGAACGCTGGGACTATTTTACGAAAGAAATGGAAAAGTGCATTCGTTGCAACGCCTGTCGTCAGGCCTGCCCCTCCTGCTATTGTCCTACCTGTTTTGCTGAACAGAGTCAGCCGCAATGGGTGGGAATAGGCGAAGATATAAGTGATACGCAGGTATTTCAGTGCATGCGCCTGTATCATATGGTGGGACGATGTGTGGACTGCGGTTCTTGCATCTCCGTTTGTCCCATGGGTGTTGACCTGCGCAATTATTTGAAAAAGATAGAAAAGGATTGCTCTGAATTTTTCGGTACCCTAGCTGGTTCTTCCCTGGAAGATATGCCACCGTTGGGCAAGCACAGTGAAAAGGATAAAGAAGATTTTATCTACAACCCAGAATAAGTTTAGCGAATAGAAGGTGCGTATGGAAAATTTCTTAGAAGAGGTTAACAAGAAGATCAACGGTGTGCCGATTCAAAGGTGTTATCATTGCCGTAAGTGTACCGCCGGTTGCCCCATGTCTTCTCACATGGAATATAACATCAACAAGGTTATTAAAATGATTCAAAACGGTAAGCGCGATGAAGTGCTGAATAGCTCAACCATTTGGCTTTGTCTTTCGTGTGAAACCTGCATCACCCGTTGTCCCAATGAAGTGGATATAGCGCGCATGATGGATGTGCTTCGGCAGATGGCCATTGAATCCGGTGTCGGCGCTCGCGAGAAAAATATATTGACATTCCATGAAGCCTTCTTGTCGGGTATGAAGTCCGGAGGACGTATAAACGAACCGATGATGATGGTAAAATATAAACTTAAGTCTGGTGACTATTTAGCTGATGCAATGCTGGGCTTGGATATGTTCAAAAAGGGCAAATTAGCTCTATTGTCTCCGCGAACGAAAGATATGAAGTCTGTTAGAAATATTTTTGAGAAAACGAAAACAAGGTAAATAATTAATGTTGTTCCGTACCATGCTCAACGGATTGATACGGTGAAGTAACAAGTATAGAAGGAGGCTACTCTCTTGAAAGTTTCATATTATCCGGGCTGCTCGTTGCACGCGACGGGAAAAGAATATGATCAGTCCATGAAGGCCATAAGTCGCGCCTTAGACATTGAACTGAAAGAAGTTGACGATTGGTCCTGTTGTGGAGCTTCATCGGCGCACAGTACAAATTTTGATTTGTCTATTGCTTTGTCAGCGCGCAATCTTGTTGCGGCGGAAAAAGAGGCAATGGATCTCATGGTTCCCTGCGCAGCCTGTTTTAATCGTTTTAAAACCGCTGAACATCATTTAAAAGCCGACAAGGAACTCAAGTCGAAGATTGAAGGTATTATCGGTGCAAAATATCAGGGTGGCATTGCGATACGTAATCCCATCGATATTATTTACAATGATGTCGGTCTCGAAACCTTGGCCGCGAAGGTGGTAAAGCCGCTGACCGGATTGAAGCCTGTTTCCTATTACGGCTGTTTGTTGTTGCGTCCGCCGGAGGTTTGCCAGTTTGAAAATTATGAAAATCCTTTCATGCTGGATAGAATAATGGGTTCCGTTGGCGCCGATGTAAAAAACTGGTCATATAAAACTGATTGCTGCGGCGGGTCATTGGCGATTAGTAAAACAGCGATTGTCGTTGAACTGTGCGACAAACTGATGAGCGCGGCGAGAGAAGCAGGAGCAAACTGTGTTGTTACAGCCTGTCCGCTCTGTATGGCTAATCTGGATATGCGCCCCAGTCCCGATATGAAGCTGCCGGTGTTTTATTTTTCAGAATTAATTTCGTTGGCTATGGGACTTTCCGGGGCTCAGGAAACATTCAAATCACACATATTTGATCCTCAGCCATTACTGAGACAATTAAACTTGATTTAACAATAATTTATATAATCAGAGAAAATACTTAAATTAGGAATAAATATGGAAAAACGGTTGATCAAAAAAGAAGCGCTGGCGGGCATTGCCAAGAAGATGGCAGAGGAATTCCTGGTCTGGGCTCCGGTGAAAAAAGAAGATAACGTGCTTTTTGTTCCGCTGGAAAAAGATGTTGAGCCCTTCTTTGCTTATTTAAATTCCAAGAATGCACCGAAAAATGTTTTCTTCCCGCATACGGAAGTGATGATGAAATTCACCCGTACTCCCGAGGGTATGGCCTTAACTTCTGAAGAAAATAAAGCTGATGCGGCAGTTCTCTTTGGAGTGCGTCCGTGCGACGCCCATAGTTTTGTTCTCTTGGATATGCTTTTTGATCAAGAAAAATACAAGGACGAATATTATATAACTAAAAGGAACAACACAACGGTAATTTCATTGTCCTGCGTTAAGCCGCCATATGCCACTTGTTTCTGCACATCGGTAGACGGCGAACCGGTTTCCGATAAAGGCGCTGATATTCTGCTGACGGACATTGGTGGAAATTATCTGGTGGAGTTTATTACTCCCAAAGGTGAAAAACTGGCTAAATATTTTGGTGAAGACAAAGCTGATGCTGCAGCCGACGCAAAGAAAAAAGAGATTGCTCAGAAAGCAAAGCAGGCAATATCATCCAGAATACCGGCTCATGAAGTAAAACCCATCCTGGACAATAATTTTGAACATCCTATCTGGGCGACAATTCATGGTAAGTGCTTGGCTTGCGGCACTTGCACATACCTGTGTCCGACCTGCCATTGCTTTGATATCAGCGATGAAGCAAAAGGAAGTGACGGTGTACGTATCCGTTCCTGGGATTCCTGTATGTTTCCGCTCTTTACGAAAGAGACGTCCGGCCATAATCCGCGAACGTCACAAAAGGAAAGATGGCGTCAGCGCGTTATGCATAAATTCAAGTATTATGTCGATAATTTCGGAGCGATTGCATGTGTTGGCTGTGGCCGTTGCGTCATGTCCTGCCCGGTAAATCTGGACATCAGAAAAGTAATTGAAGATATTTCAAAAATATAATTAGGGAGTTAGTAATGCAGAACCCGTATGTACCATATCCGGTTATCGTAGATAAAATTATTACTGAAGTCGATACAAAAGACATTAAGACTTTTCGATTTAAGTTCGTAAATCCGGAAGATGAGGTGAAATATAGTTACATTCCCGGGCAATTCGGCGAACTTTCCATCTTCGGTAAAGGCGAGTCACCC
>DAOQVG010000144.1:0-5468 GCA_035341435.1 Smithellaceae bacterium | reverse complement strand
CCGTGGAGAAATCGCCTTAATAGTTATCAATCACGGAGACAAGCCTTTTGTTATTCGTAGAGGCATGCGTCTGGCTCAGATGGTCATTCAAAGAGTCTACCAGGTGGAATGGATGGAGGCTGAAGAACTGTGCTCCACGGCAAGAGGGGCGGGCGGCTTCGGCCACACATAATCCTCTCCTTATGTTTTGCAATTGCCGTTAAACGGTGATATGGAAAGCCTGTACAAGACAAATTCTGATTTTTTCCAATTATGAAAAAATATAAAGTTAAAAAGACATTTCAGGAAATCAACGAAAAGATCAAAAAGGGCGAGGCTGTTGTCGTTACCGCCGAAGAGATGATCGACATTGTGGAAAGGAACGGCGCAGTTGAAGCCGCCCGCAAAATAGACGTTGTTACTACAGGTACTTTTGGCGCAATGTGTTCATCCGGGGCGTTTCTGAATTTCGGCCACACTTCTCCGAAAATCCGGGCCTCCAAGGTCTGGTTGAATGATGTTCCCGCCTATGGCGGTATTGCCGCTGTCGATTGCTACATAGGCGCTACTGAAGTTGTTGAAGGTGATCCCTTGAACAGCGTTTACCCCGGGGAATTTAATTACGGCGGCGGTCATGTCATAGAAGATCTGATCTCGGGCAATGTTATTAAACTGCGTGCCGAAGGATACGGGACGGACTGTTATCCGGCGAGAAAAGTTGAAAAAAATATTACGATCAACGATTTGCGGGACGCTGTTTTATTTAATCCCCGGAATGCTTATCAAAATTACAACTGCGCCGTAAATTTGTCGGATACAACAATTTATACATATATGGGAATGTTGCGGCCGCGGATGGCCAATGCCAATTACGCGACTGCGGGGCAATTGAGTCCTTTATTTAATGACCCTTATTATCGAACGATCGGCGTTGGTACACGCATATTTCTGGGCGGAGCACAGGGATTTGTTGCCTGGCCGGGTACTCAGCACAACCCTAATGTCCTGCGGGGAGCCAACGGTGTTCCCAAAGAAGGCGCCGGCACTCTTGCTGTGGTGGGCAATTTAAAGGAAATGACGCCCGAGTGGCTTGCTGCGGCCAGTATTCTCGGCTATGGAGTCTCTTTATACGTCGGCATCGGTATTCCCATTCCCATTTTAGATGAAGAAATGGCGCGCTTTACAGCAGTCAAAGACGAAGACATCTATACTCAGATTTATGATTACAGTATGGATTATCCTAAAGGTGTATCCAAATCTCTGGCTGAAGTCAGTTATAAGGACCTGCGCAGCGGAACAATTATAATTGATGGAAAAAAAGTAATTACCGCACCTCTTTCCAGCTATTACAAGGCAAGGCTGATAGCCAACACGTTAAAAGAATGGATAGAGAGCGGCAAATTTCTTCTGGGCGAACCACAACAAATTTTACCTTCTGTAGAAAGTTAGCTGCCGTTACAATCTCATAGGCACGTAAATAATTTGCCCTTCAGTAACATTTCAACTGCAGCATCGTCATCAAGGCATCCGGTTGAACGAAAAATAAACATTTCTCCGACGGCCTGAGGCTCTTTTTTGAAAGTACTTCAGGCTGTCAATAAGATCGATTAAAAATAAACTATTGGTATATATTTTTCTTGACTTTTGTTTTTGTCTGGTGTTGTTATTAGCGGCAAATTCGGTAAATATTTAAAGTATTAGAGAAAATACAAACAACAGGGCAAGATGTTTTTAAAAAAATATCTGATTATTTGATGGCTGACAGCAATGTAGCATTAATTTTGCATACAAAACTTTAAAATAAAGGGTGTGCCAATGAGGAAATATTTAAATTAAGATTTCCCGAGGTACGGCCCAAAAAATATTATGAAGTTTTTGAGAACGCAACCGATATATATCACCAGGGAGATTGCTTACCAATGAAAGTAGGCAGATATGCGGCCGGTTTTTTGTTTTTAATGACACTTTTAATAACATTCGGCAACAGAGGATTGGTAGATAATTATTTCATGAATAAAAAGCTGATGCAGCTGAAGGCGGTAAATAATAGTGTGGCTGCAGAGAACAGCGATCTTAAAAAGAAAATTGTCTTATTGCGCAGTGATTTAGTCTACATCGAATCTATAGCACGTAATGAATTAGGCATGGTTAAAAAGGGAGAGATAGTTTATCGGCTTTCCAAATAACTGGGGAGCAAATTTCCGGAAAGACATACCTGGCGGTGTTTTAATGTTAGATTTAAAATCCTTAATTTCAGACTTAAAATTATTTTCCGGTTCAAAAAAGATTGTTGGGTTAGATATCGGTTCCAATTCCATCAAGTTGGCTGAAGTGATCAGCACCAACAAAGGCTACGTACTCAATCAATTTGTGCAGGATCCTCTTACCAAAGGAATAATAGTGGAAGGGGTTTTAGTAGACCCTCACGCATTATCTTCAAAACTCAAAGAACTTTTCAAGCAATCCGGCCTGCGTGGCAGGGGCATAGCCACATCACTTTCCGGAAATTCCGTAATTGTCAAAAAAGTGACATTTGCTCAAATGGAAGAAACCGAATTACGTGATTTAATTCGCGACGAAGGCGGCAAGTATTTGCCCTTTGACAACATGGATGACGTTAATTACGACTTTCAAATTTTGGGAGATAACGAATTTAATCCCAGCCAGATGGACGTCATTATTGTTGCCGCCAAGAAAGACATTGTAAATAATTATCTTGATGCACTGTTGGAAGCTGGACTCAATGTCATGATCATGGATGTGGATTCCTTCGCTTTAGAAACCATGTATGAAGTTAATTACAAATACGACAATGACGAAATAGTTGTTATCGTCAATATTGGAGCAAGTATTACCAATATTAATGTCATTAAAGGCGGCATGTCTATCTTCACCCGTGACTTTACTCTGGGCGGCAACTCGATTACCGAAGCATTGCAGGGTCATTACAATTTAACTTTCGAAGAAGCTGAGAATAATAAAGTAGAGTGTCCATCCGATGATGTGGAGCTGCAAAACTGCATTTTGGATTTTGCCGAGCCGATTTGTTCGGAAATTGAAAGATCTATCGATTATTTCCGTTCCACATTCGGCGGGGAAAATATTAAACACGTTTTTCTTTCCGGAGGTTCGGCAAGAATAAATGGTCTGGCAGCAACTTTATCGCAAAGATTGAATATAGAGACGGAAATTATTAATCCTTTTTTAGAGATTGGTTACAATAAGAAAAACATTGATGCTGTTGAGTTGGAAAACATCAGTCCGATTGCTGCTGTTGCCATTGGGTTAGGTCTGAGAAGAATGGATGACAAATGATAAAAATTAATCTTTTACCTTACCGCGAAAAAGAGAAAAAAGAAAACAGTGTCCGCCAGGCATCTCTTATTGGCGGGGCTTTTGTCGCTTTGATCCTGATACTTGTCTTTGTTCAACTTAAATTAAATTCCTCAATAAGAACTCTGGAGTCTCAGGTCAAGGAATCGGAAGTCAAGCTGGTCGACCTGGATAAAAAAATAGGTCATTTAGATGAATTTAAGAAAGACAAAAAAGAGCTGGAACAAAAACTGCAAGTCATTAAAAATTTAGAGGAAAATCGTTTGATGCCGGTTAAAATACTGGACGATTTAGCATCCCTCGTTCCTCCCAAAGATATCTGGCTCGTTAAAATTACGCAAAATAACGATCAGTTAACGGTTGAAGGAGTCGGCAAGGATAATATAATAGTTGCGGATTTTATGAAGATAATCGAAAAATTTGAACCAGTAAAGTCGGTTGATCTGGTTTCTTCAAAAAAGACGGAAATAAGCGGCATCACTTTGCAGCAATTTAATTTTGCGTGTGTTTTGAAAAAAGGATTTTAATTTATGGCCATTACACTGGATGAAATAAAAAAGCTTTCTCCGAAAGCTAAAGCGGCGATTGTAGTTTTGGTCATTTTTCTTATCGGCTATTTTGATTGGTTTTATTTTTTATCGGATTCCATTGAGAAAAGAACTTCCATGACTCAAAAATTGGAGGAACTGCAAGGCAAAATAAAGGAAAAAGAGAGATTTGCGCTGCAATTAAATAAATATAAGGCTGAAGTGGCGGCTCTCAAAGAAAGTTACAGTGTGGCTTTGCAAAAACTTCCCGCACAGCGCGAAATTCCCGGCCTTTTCCATTCTGTTTCCCATGCCGGTAAAGAAGCAGGTGTTGATTTCCTGCTGTTTGAACCCAAAGCCGCGATACCGAAGACGATGGACAAGGAGCCCAAAGCAGCGTCACTGCTTAAACCGTCGGATCAAAGACAAACCGATCCTAAAGCTGAAGCCAAACAAAAAACCGGTGACGTCAATAAAACTACCTCAACACAAGCAGAGCCCTTTTATGAGGAAATTCCCGTTAATGTGACGGTGATCGGTAATTTCCAAAATATTGTCTACTTCTTTGAAAAAGTGGCCAAGCTGCCGCGTATCATTAACATTTCCGATATGACCATGGGAGATAGAAAAGAAGTAAAGGGGAAAGGAAATGTTATTAATACGTCTTGTACAATAAAGACATATATGTTCGTAGACAAAAAAGAACCTATGAGTGAAAAGGCAAAATGAGAAAAATTACATTTATTGCACTGATAATGATTTTTGCCGGTTTGTCGGGCACGGTTAGTATTCTTGCTGCTGATGAAGCTAAAAAAACGCCTCTTCTGCCCGCGAAAACTGATCCGCTGAAGCAGCAGGTATCCGCAACGCAGTCACCAGTTAATGCAGTACCTGCGATACAGACCGCTGTTAGTACGTATAGTTATAATCCTGCGGGCAAGCCTGATCCCTTCCGGCCTTTCGTGGAAGATGAAGTTGCTGCCAAAAAGAGAGCGGAAAAAAAGAAAGTAAGTTCAATTTTTCCTTTGCAAAGAATGGAAGTCGAGCAATTCAAACTTGTTGGAATTGCCGGTGATCAAAACCGGCGTATTGCAATGGTCGAAGATATGACAAAGAAGTTTTACCCTCTATCCATTGGAACGCGGATAGGCATAAATAATGGGAAAGTCATAGAAATTTTATCTGATCGAGTTATTGTCGAAGAATATAAAACAAAAAAAGCAAAAAAAATTATTTTAAAACTTCATAAAAATTAAAATGAGGTAACCTGATGAAAAAATGTTTATTCAATATATTCTTAACAATTTGCTGGATATTGTCTTGCATGTCAGCCGCAATTGCAGCGCCTGGTGATCAGGATAATCCCAAGACCGTTATCGCCGACACAGGATATTTGGAAAATGTTTTATTGGAGAAATTGCCGGGTAAAGAAAGAATTGCGCTTGTGGTGTCCTCACAGCCGGCTGTAAGTGTCGGGAATCAGACAGATGGGAAATTATTAGTTAAATTAGAAAACATGCTTGTACCGGAAAATTTACGCCGAAGTTTTGGAGAAAATGTATTAACTAATATTTATCGTGTAATTCCTCAACAAAAATTGATGGATGGTAAACAGTGGGCTTATTTGAC
>DAOQVG010000143.1:0-5539 GCA_035341435.1 Smithellaceae bacterium | reverse complement strand
GTTATAGTTTCAAATTTTGTCGCGCCTAATGCATATGACGCCTCCTTGAATTCACGCGGTACGGCATACAGGGCATCTTCCGAAATACTGGAGATGGTCGGTATCGCCATGATCGCCAGAATGACGGACGCATTGATAATATTCAACCCTGTAGGCAGATCAAAAGTATCCTGCAGCCAGGGTGCAACAACAATCATACCGAAAAAACCGAGGATAACCGAAGGAAGGCCGGCCAGCAGCTCGATGATGGATTTGAGAATCTCCTTAAGAGAAGCGGGCGCTATCTCCGCAATGTAAATTGCCGAAAGCACTCCCAGCGGCACGGCAATCATTGTGGAGATCAAGGTCACCACCAGCGACCCGAAAATCAACGGAAATATGCCGAACAGCGGCGGATCGGCCGTCGGATACCATTCCACTCCCAGAAGGAAATCCCCCAAAGATACTTTCCGGAATATGGGCAGGCCTTCACGGAAAAGAGAAAAGACAATCAACGCCAGGACCAGAACCGATACCAGCGCAAAGAGAAACAAAATAAATTTGATGATCTTTTCTTTTGTTGTCCTGTTCATTTTATTCCTGTTGATTACAGAAGATTATTTCCTGCCTTTTTTAGGAGATGCCAAAGGTACAAAACCTTCCTTTTTGACAATTGCCTGCCCCGCAGGGCTCTTCATAAATGCTATAAATTTAGCTACTTCTCCAGTAGGCTCTCCATTTGTGTACATATAAAGTTCGCGGGAGAAAGGATATTGCCGCGAAAGAGCTGTTTGGGAGGAAGCGGCGACGCCATTTACCTCCAGAGCTTTCACGCTTTTATTTAAATACCCCATTCCCAGATAACTGATGGCATACCTGTTTTTGGCCACCGCTGTAACTATAGCGCCGTTGGACGGCAGCATCTGCGCCCTCGGTGTTACTTTCGTTTTCTTCATCACAAAGTGATCCCATGATTCAAAAGTACCCGATGAAGAATCCCGGGAGATAACGACTATTTTCAAGTCATCGCCGCCAACTTCCTTCCAGTTGGTTATTTTGCCCTGATAGATGAGACTCAGTTGATCAGTGGATAAACCTTTTACTTTGTTTCTGGGATTGACAATGGGGATCAAGGCATCATAGGCGACAACATGCGCCACCGGTTTTACACCTTTTTTGGCGGCCAGCGCGACTTCCTCTTTCTTGATTTCCCGCGAGGAATTGCCGATATCTGCTGTTTTATCAATCAAAGCCTTGATGCCTTCACCGGAACCGCCGCCGGAAAGGGATATTTGCACTCCTTTGTTTGCTTTCATGTACGCTTCGAGCGCCGCCTGCGTAATGGGCAAGACAGTGGTTGATCCTTTAATCACAATAGAATCGGCAGCAAGAGCCCAACCGGCTGTAAAAAACACCAAAGACATACTCACAATTATTTTCTTAATGAATCCGCTCATATTTCCCTCCATTTTTTAAAGATCGCCATTTTTAAACATCATGTTCAGCATAACGGCCAAACGCACCCTCAAAGCTGCAATCCGGACTGGAAAAAAACTCTTGTACGACGATGCAACCCGGGTTTAATGTTCGACGTCAATATACACTTAAAATGTTACAATTTGATGACAATACGATAAAGAAATGAAAACAAAATGAATTCTACGGTCTCAGCTTCAACATCAGTTCGTTAAATTTTGCAGCCGGTTGTCCGGTCTGCTGCCAGAGTCAATCTGATCAAGAATCTTTTGGATATCTGAGGTCACAAAACGGCTGATTTTCGCTTCCAGTCGGCAAAGCTGCTCGAAATTCGAGGTTATAGATCGGATCCTTTCTTCCGTCGTACCATAGCGGACAATCAGATCGTCTACCCGCTCGGCAACGGTGACAATTCTGTCGTGCATTACCCTCTTGTCCGCGTAGTACACCAGCTCTTTTTCCAGAAGTTCGCCTTCTTCCTGAAAGTCTTTGAGGACAACGTGTTCTTCGACCATCGCCCCGATAGTCGGGAATCCCAGCTGCGCCAGAAGATGGCCGCCGGAAACATCATGCTGCTCCCGCGTCTGGAGGGAGCGGGTCTTCGTAATATCATGAAGGAGGCAGGCAGTGATAACGGCGGGGCGGCGGATATCGGTCCCATCCTTGAGATGATCCATAATAGCGGCGGCAACCTTGGCTACCTGCTTGGAATGGGCGACAATATTCGGAAGCATGGCCTGGCTGTTCATCAGTTCATAGCACTCTTCAATTGTTGGAATTCTCATACTCTACAAAACACCTTGTCTCTTAAACCTTAATTTCGTTAAATTTATAGCCGACGCCGCGAACGGTAATAATATATTGGGGATTGTTGACGTCTTTCTCGATCTGGCTGCGCAGACGCCGGATATGGACATCAACAGCCCTGGGGGTGACAAAAGTATCATCGCCCCAGACATTATCTATAATCTGCTCCCGAGTATAAACTCTGCCGGGGTGTTGAGTAAAGAAAAAAAGTAATTTTATCTCTGTAGGGCTCAGCATTACTATTTTATCGTCAACGGTCACTTCATATGCGGCGTAATTAATTTTCAGCCCGCGATAGGAAAATTCGTCTTCCGCCATCGGTTTTTTTTCTTTTTGCCGGCGGCGCAGAACAGCTCTGACCCGCGCCACAAGTTCCCTCACACTGAATGGTTTGGTAATATAATCATCCGCGCCGATTTCCAGCCCTATTATTTTATCGGTTTCGTCGCCCTTTGCCGTAACCATAATCACGGGCAAGTTAGCGGAATCAGGATTACTGCGTATTGTTTTACAAACATCAATGCCGGACATGCGGGGGAGCATCAGATCAAGTATCAGCAAATCGGGTTTCTGTAATTTAACCTGTCGCAAGGCGGCTTCACCGTCATACGCCTTGATGATGGAATATCCTTCCCTGGCCAGATTGTAAGAAATTAAATCGACGATATCTTCTTCATCATCGGTAACAAGAATTTTTGCCATAAACTGCGTCCAAGCACAACTAAACGATAAATTTGAAAAAAACTACCCCCTCACTACCGACTTCTGTCCAATTGGTTGTGCTGTTCTAAAAATTGAATCTTACTTAATCGGCTGTAACTTTAAATACTTCATCACCGGGACGGACGCGATCGGAGACTTTAACGCCAATAAAATCTCCGGCTACAGCCTTGGATACGGCTTTATTGTCCACTTCCATTGACTTTATTTCATCAATAAAATCTGTGGTGTGTCCGGAAAACTTGATCCTGTCGCCGACATTAACTTCGCCATCGGTAATTTTTACCGCCGCCACCGAAGGTTTGGAAAAGAATTTGACCACCTCGCCGATTTTGATCTCTGCCATATTGACCTCCTTTGCACTTTTAAAATTAAAGCTGCTTCGGCTGAGGACTGAAGGTAAACAATCTTCAGTCTTTATAATTTGTTTAAAATACATTTTTTAAAATCGGAATACAAGAATAAAAAAAAGCAGGGTATTGTTTACCCTGCCTTCATTCAAGTTCAAATTATTGTTATTTTTATATTGCTGCTTCTTTTGCTTTAGCCTTCGACTTGGGCTTTGCCTTTTCCTTTTTTTCGTCAGGAATAAACTCCAGGATGGAAACAGGCGCATTATCTCCAAAACGGTATCCAACTTTAATTATCCTCGTGTACCCGCCCTCACGGTTGCGAAAGCGCTCGGTGAGCTCACCAAAAAGCTTACTCACTGCAGATTTATCGCGAACAACCGACAGTGCTTGACGTCGCGCGTGTAAATCGCCTCTCTTGCCCAGAGTAATCATCTTTTCCGCCAATTTTCTCAGCTCTTTCGCTTTGCAGTCTGTCGTCCGAATACTTTCATGCTTTATTACGGAAGTAACCATATTACGAAGCATGGCTTCTTTATGGCTAGAAGTTCTACCTAGCTTTCTGCCCGCTTTACCATGATACATTGCTAATATCTTCCTTTCCTGACAGTCGATAATCTCAAAATAACTGTTTTTTTAATATATTTATTTACGTTACTCGCTTTTTTCATTCCAGGGAGGAAAATCAAGTTTCATCCCGAAACTGAGGTTATATTCATTAAGAATATCCTTGATTTCGCTCAAAGACTTACGGCCAAAGTTTTTTGTTTTGAGCATTTCCGCTTCTGTTTTTTGCACCAGTTCACCGATTGTATTGATTCCGGCGTTTTTTAAACAGTTGGCCGAACGCACAGACAATTCCAGATCTTCCACCGTCCGCAATAACACTTCGTTCATATTACCTTTTTCATCGGCAACTTCCGGAACTACTTCTTCCTCTACTTCTTCAAAATTGATGAAAACATCCAATTGCTGTTTCAATATTTTGGCGGAATAAGCAACGGCGTCTTCAGGTTTTAAGCTGCCGTCGGTCCATACTTCCAGAACGAGCTTATCGTAATCGGTAATCTGACCGACACGTGCGTTGGAAACTATATAGTTCACTTTTTTGATCGGCGAGAAAATAGCATCGATATTTATCGTGCCTTCAGGCTGGTCAGGATCCAACTCTTTTTTCGCGGGAGTGTATCCTTTGCCCATTTTCACCACCAATTCCGCCTTGAAAGAATTACCTTCCGACGACATCAGGGCAATGTAATGATCTGGATTCAATACTTCCACCGTTCCGTCGGTTATAATATCGCCGGCTGTAATCACACCCGGGCGGGAAACATCTATGTGCACTACCCTTGTATCGCCTTGAGAGAGTTTGAAACGCACACCTTTTAAATTTAATATTACATCGGTTACATCTTCTTTAATTCCGGGAATCGTAGAAAATTCATGTAGTACATTATCAATTTTTATTGATACAATCGCAGCGCCTCGTATAGAAGAAAGCAACACTCTTCTTAAAGAATTTCCTAATGTTACTCCATATCCTCTTTCCAGCGGTTGAATGGTGAATTCACCGTATAACCGGGTATGTGTCGATTCATCCACATCTATACGCCTGGGACGTATCAAACTCGACCAGTTTCTTTGCATAATCAACTCCACTCTTTAGCTGGTTTATAAAAAACTCGTTTTTTACTTCGAATAAAGTTCAACAACAAGCTGTTCCTGTACCGGCATCGTTAAGTCTTCCCTTACCGGCAGCATTTTGATTGTGGCGTTGAAGTTTTCTTTATCCATTGCCAGCCATTGTGGCACGCCGCGTCTTGTCACCGTTTCCATTGCTTCCTGTATTCGTGTTATATTGCGGCTGCCTTCTTTAACTGTAATGACGTCCCCTGCTTTCAGCAAATATGATGGAATATTTACAGGTTTGCTGTTGACTAAAAAATGTCCATGGGTAACCAGTTGTCTTGCCTCATCCCGGGAATTGGAAAAACCCATACGGTATACCATGTTGTCCATTCTTCTTTCCAGAAGCACAAGTAAGTTTGTTCCCGTGATGCCTTTTAACTGATCGGCTTTTTCAAAATATCCTCTGAACTGTTTTTCCAATAGCCGATACATTCTCTTGAGTTTCTGTTTTTCTCTTAACTGTACTCCATAATCAGAAGCCTGTTTTTTATGCGACTGACCATGCTGTCCCGGAGCAT
>DAOQVG010000142.1:0-5581 GCA_035341435.1 Smithellaceae bacterium | reverse complement strand
CATTTGTAGCTTTGGGTGACTGGATAAGTCACTATTCTTTTCTCTACTATGAAAAGAGAAATTTTGTTCTTGGTTATTATCGGAAAAGCTAATTAAAAAAATGTGAGGACTAATTAATGAATTTTGGTGGAATTTATCCGGAGTGTTCAATGCGCGATGCATTGTTTGTTGTTGTTCCCGTTCCCTATGATCTTACGTCGACGTATCAGCCTGGAAGCCGCAGAGGGCCCGCGGCGATTATTGAAGCTTCCACAAATATGGAACTGTATGATGAAGAACTCAAAAAAGAAACATATACGGCGGGAATTCATACAATAGATTTTTTAAGCATTGATGCGCGTGGTCCCCGGCAAATGGTCAGCGCCGTGCGCAGGAAAATTGCCAAAATCGCCGCGCTGGGGAAGATACCCGTGATGCTGGGCGGCGAACACAGCATCAGCTTCGGCGCCGTTGACGCCGTCAAAGAAAAATATCCGGAGTTGATGGTGCTGCAATTCGATGCCCATGCCGATCTGCGCGACAGCTATCAGGGAAGTCCATTCAGTCATGCCTCCGTGGCGCGAAGAATTTCCGAGATTTGTCCGCTTGTTCAGGTAGGAATACGAAGTATGAGCAAAGAAGAAGGCGATTTTCTGCCGGCAAGCAAGGTAAAGTCGTATTCAGCGGACTTTGTCCTGGAAAATAAGGACTGGTGTCAGAAGATTTGTAAGGACTTAAGCGGCGACGTCTATATCAGCATTGATCTGGATGTCTTCGATCCATCCATCATGCCGGCGACGGGAACGCCTGAGCCCGGCGGGATTTACTGGAAAAATGTTCTGCAATTGCTGAAAGCTGTTTCGCGGTCATGCCGGATTCGCGGTTTTGATGTCGTGGAACTGGCGCCGATTTCCGGCATCGTTGCCCCGGATTTTATGGCGGCCAAGCTGATATACCGCCTGATGGGATACATAACGGAATGACGGCAAAACGTGCCCGAATTTAACACGGCAAATTAATTAAATAATTCCTTGACAAATATCGGAGATAATGGTTTAAATCAAAAGTTCTTAAATATCCGGTAATATCGCGGGGTGGAGCAGCTAGGTAGCTCGTTGGGCTCATAACCCAAAGGTCAGAGGTTCAAATCCTCTCCCCGCTACCAAATAAATCAAGGGGTTAGGCGATTAGCTTAACCCCTTTAATTTTTTTTGTGCTAACTTTATTCCACCTGCCGGATAAACTTAAAGGAATAATTTACCTTGATCAGTATGTTATTTTCTATTTATTGCAGTTCCTTTTTAAGTGCTCCGGTAAAATCTGCAACAATCTTTATTAAATCGGGACTGTTTCTGTTTTCATCAATCAGCCGCACGACGGCGCTGCCGACAATTACGCCGTCGGCCGTTTTTCCGATTTGGCCGGCCTGCTCGGGGTTTGTTATGCCAAAGCCTACGGCGACCGGCAGTTTGGTGATTTTGCGGAGTTTGCTTACGGCGGTTTCTATGTCGGCAATTTTTGGCGCCGCTGTGCCGGTAATGCCGGTGATGGAAATATAATAAAGAAATCCGGTCGCTCCGGCTGCAATTTGCCGTGTCCTTTTGGCGCCGGTGGTTGGTGCGATAAGAAATATAAAATCGATGCCGGCTGCGTCGGTGAATTCCCGGAGCTCCGGCGCTTCTTCCGGCGGCAGGTCAACGACCAGCACGCCGTCCACGCCCGCACGGGCGGCGTGGCGGGCAAATTTTTCTCCACCGTAAACAAATATCGGGTTGTAGTAACCGAAAAGGACAATCGGAATCTGTGACACCCGGCGCACTTCTTTAATCATTTCCAAAATGGCGGTGAGCGTCGCGCCGCCTTTTAATGCCCGTTGCGCTGCGGCCTGAATAACGGGGCCGTCCGCCGTGGGATCGGAAAAAGGAACACCGATTTCCAGGATATCCGCTCCTGCGTTTTCCAAAGCTAAAATTAATTCTTTGGTGATCGCCAGCGAGGGATCTCCCGCCGTCAAATAGACGATCAGCGCTTTCTCCTTTTTTTCGCGCAAAGCCATGAATTTTTCCGATATGCGACTCATAATTTAAATCCCTTTCTCGATAATCGTCTGTGCATCTTTATCACCCCGTCCCGAAAGGCAGACGACGATAATTTTATTTTTGGACATTTTGGGGGCGATCTTCATGGTGTAGGCCAGAGCATGCGCGCTCTCCAGCGCGGGGATTATTCCTTCCCTGCGGGATAAAAAAGAAAAAGCTTCTATTGCTTCGTCATCCGTGATCGCCGTATAATTTACTCTCTTCGTCGCATGAAAGTAAGCGTGTTCCGGACCGACTCCCGGGTAGTCCAGTCCGGCGGCGATGGAGTAAGCATCATGCACTTGGCCGTGTTCGTCCTGCAGCAGGTATGTTTTATTGCCGTGCAGAACACCCACTTTTCCGGCGTTGATGCTGGCTGAGTGTTCGGAAGTGTTCAGACCGTGTCCGGCGGCTTCCACGCCGTACATGACAACATTTTTTTCGTTGCGGAAAGGGTAGAACATGCCCATTGCATTGCTGCCGCCGCCCACGCAGGCCACCAGCACGTCGGGATTCCGTCCTTCGATTTTATTGATCTGCTTTTTAGTTTCCCGTCCAATGACCGACTGATAATTGCGCACCATCCGGGGATAGGGGTGGGGACCCGCCGTTGTGCCGATGATGTAAAATGTGTCGCGAACGCTGGCTACCCAGTAGCGCATGGCTTCGTTCATGGCGTCTTTGAGGGTGGCCGTGCCGCTCGCCACCGGGACAACCTCAGCGCCCAGTATTTTCATCCGGAAGACATTGGGCGCCTGGCGGCGGATGTCTTCTTCGCCCATGAATATCCGGCACTCCATGCCGAAAAGCGCCGCCACAGTTGCCGTGGCTACGCCATGCTGGCCGGCTCCGGTTTCTGCGATGACTTTTTTCTTGCCCATGCGTCGCGCCAGGAGAGCCTGCCCCAGCGTATTATTAATTTTGTGGGAGCCGGTATGATTGAGGTCTTCCCGTTTGAGATAAATTTTAGCGCCGCCTAAAGACTTTGTCATGGAACGGGCGAAATAAAGGGGCGTCTCCCTTCCGGCGTATTCTTTCTGATAACAGGCAAATTCCTTCTGGAAAGATTTGTCCTTTTGCGCCGCTTTGTCGGCTGCTTCCAGTTCAATTAATGCCGGCATCAGTGTTTCGGCCGCATAGCGCCCGCCAAAGATGCCGAAATGTCCGAATTCGTCCGGTTGATTCTTCATAATTTTTCCCTCTTCGTAAATATTAATTCTATTTTTCGCCGCTCTTTATCGGCCCGGCGAATAACGTCAAATATTTTCGCCAGTTTCCGGTGATCCTTTTTCCCCGGCTTTATTTCGACGCCGCTGTTGATGTCGAGCGCCGCGGGGGCGACTCTCTCCAAAGCTTCGCCGACGTTGTCCTCGTTTAACCCGCCGGACAAAATCAGCGGCTTTCTGCTTTTTATTTGCAGGGCGAGATCCCAGTTCGCTGTTTTGCCGGTGCCGCCGTAAAGACCGGCATCACGGCTGTCCACCAGAATTGCCGCAGCAGCGTAGCGAAAAGCATTGAGCACATCATTCTCGCTGCGCAGATGGACGGCTTTGATAATCATTTCCGGTACAAAGGCCGAACAGTATTCGATGGACTCATCACCGTGCACTTGAATAAAGTCGAGCCCGCATAATCCGGCTATCCGTTTGACATTTTGGGCGGCCGCATTGACAAAGACGCCCACAACCGCAATATGAGCCGGTAATTTTTTTATAATTTCCAGAGCGTCGGCCGGGGCAATGTAACGGGGAGAGGGTTCATAAAATATAAAACCCAGAGCATCGGCGCCGCAGGCGGCAGCGCAAAGCGCATCTTCTTCATTGGTGATGCCGCATATTTTAACCTGCGTCATGAATCACTCTCCCTGAAATTCCCTTAATTTCCTGCTGATATCATCGGATGTGACCAGCGCTTCACCGATTAAAAAGGCACGAATACCGGACTGCATGATATTTTCAATATCATCTCTGTTTCTGATGCCGCTTTCCGCAACAGTTACAACACCTGCCGGAATGGAACTCGCGAGTTCTTTACAGGTGTTTATGTCCGTGACAAATGTATCGAGATTTCTGTTGTTGATGCCGATAATGCCGGCGCCGGCGGCCAGCGCAATTTCCAGCTCGGCCGCGGTGTGGACTTCCGTGAGTGCGGCCAGACCAAGTTGAGCGGCGAGTCCGATAAAGTCACCCAGTTTCGCCCCAAGGCAACGGACGATAAGCAGCACTGCATCGGCTCCGATCAACCGGCTTTCATAGATCTGATAAGGATCAATAATAAAATCTTTCCGCAGCAGCGGCAGTTCAACTTCTTTCTTTATTCGCGTCAGGTATTCTTTACTTCCCAGAAAATATTTTTCATCGGTCAGGACGGAAATCGCCGCCGCACCATTTTGTTCGTAGGCTGCGGCAATTTTCAGCGGATCAAAGTTTTCCACCAGCCTGCCGCGGGAAGGCGAAGCGCATTTAACTTCAGCGATTATGGCGCAGTCACTACCGTTGAGCGCCGCTATAAAATTCCGGCATGGCGAAAGTTCGCCTATCGTGTCCTGTAAACCCGCGAGCGTTTTTTTCCTTTTTGCCTGCGCTACTTCTTCTTTTTTTGTTTCCACAATCTTGTCCAGGATCATCTGTTTTTGCCTTAGCTGTTGCTCATTTCAATCAGCTGCTGTAGCTTCTTGACGGCTGCGCCGCTGTCGATGCAATCCGCCGCAATTTTGATTCCCTCTTTAATGTCCGCCGCCTTTTCCCCGGCAACAATCGCCAGGGCGGCATTAATGATTACGATATCGCGGCAGGCTCCCGCTTTGCCTGTCAGAACGTCTTTGGTTATTTGAGCATTGACGGCAGGATCACCGCCCCGAATATCCTCCAGCGGATATGTTCTGCCGAAGTAATCAACAGGATTAATGTTGTAGGTTCTGATAATCCCGTCATGCAGTTCGGCGACGCGGGTATCACCGGAAACCGTAACTTCATCGAGCCCGTCGGAGCCATGCACGACAAACGCTCTTTTTGTTCCCATGTTCTTTAACACACCGGCAAACATTTCGGTCAACTGGGCATCGTAGACGCCGAGCAGTTGCGCCGTAGCTCCTGCCGGATTAGTCAGGGGGCCCAGCATGTTAAAGATGGTGCGGATGCCGATCTCCCGGCGCGGCCCGATGGCGTATTTCATCGCCCCGTGCAGTTTGGGCGCAAACAGAAAGCCGATGCCGATCTGCTGAATGCATTCTTCCACGATTTCCTGGTCGGCGCTGACATTGATGCCGAGGGCTTCCAGAACATCGGCGCTGCCGCAGGCGCTGGAGACGGCGCGATTGCCGTGCTTGGCGACGGTAATGCCCGCCGCCGCCACGACAAAGGCTGCGGTTGTGGAAATATTGAACGTGTTTAATTTATCCCCGCCCGTGCCGCAGGTATCCACGATGGTTGTTGCGCAGGCATTGACGTGGGTCGCTTTCTGGCGCATGATGCGTGCTGCGCCGGTAACTTCTTCCACCGTTTCCCCTTTCATGCGCAGTGCCG
>DAOQVG010000141.1:0-5581 GCA_035341435.1 Smithellaceae bacterium | reverse complement strand
TACCGTTGACAATTACTTTTCCCTGCACCATGTAACCATTGGTGTCCACAAGCAAGCCTTCATTGTTCAGTCGGAATGCTCCTGCCCGTGTATAATATGACGCGTCATCCGCATCGTTCACTATAAAGAAACCGTCACCGTCGATGGCGACATCGGTGGCGATACCGGTTGACTCAAAGGAACCGGTGCTGAACTGCGTTTGAATTTCCGTCACGGAAACACCGCGGCCAACCTGCAATGTACCGGATGATCCTCCGGAAATACTCTGGCTCAAAACGTCGGCAAAGTAAGTAGTACTGGATTTAAAGCCGACTGTATTGGTATTGGCCAGATTGTTCGCAATGACATCCAGTTCCTTGGAACTGGCGTTTAATCCCGATATTCCCGTCCATAGAGCGCTGCCCATCGAATTCTCCTCCTGTGTATGATCAAAATTAGTTCGTTGATTTATTAATTGAAATAATATTGGAAAAAGCCACTTCCTGACCATTGATGGACAGGTAGGCTTTATCATCTTTGAATGTCACACCGGTAACCGTGCCGGATATCAATTTTGTGGCGGCTACGGCGTTTCCACTCTTATCGACAGCGCTGATTTCATAGCTATAGTCGCCGGGAGTTACACCGCTGGAATCCCAGGAAACACTGTTGATCCCTGATTTCAATTTGCCGAGGTCCATGCTCCCTGCCTGGCTGCCGGCGGAGTTATAAATTTTAAGTGTTCCTCCGGCGATATCCGCAGGCAGGCTGAAGAAAATATTTGTTGCGGAACCGCTGACGGTGACGGTATCTCCGGATGCGGTGGCCTCGTTGCCGATTATGCCCGCCATTTGTGCATTGCTGAATGCCTGTAAATATGCAGGAAGATTGTTCATCGTCGTATTTAAGTTGCTCAATTGCTGCAATGACGAAAACTGGGCCAGTTGCGCCGCAAAATCCTTGCCCTCCATGGGATTGAGTGGATCCTGATTCTTCAATTCGGCAATGAGCATCGTCATAAAGGCGTCCTGCCCCAGAGTATTATCGCTTTTTGCCGTAGAGGTCGTAGCGGTCTTGATACTACCGCTTAAACCGGCCAATACATTATTTACCGTAGCCATTTTCTCCTCCTCAAAATCATCCTTTTCAGGCAAATAAACTTATGTTTTCGGTATCATTAATAGTTCTTGAAATTCGTTCCGGCCGCAATGCAGTAGCCGCGCCGGCCCCGGAATTAATTTCCTCTTCAGAATTTCCCCGCCGGCCATCGCCGTCCCGCGCCGATCCGCCGTCCTGATAATAGGCCTGCCTGCTGAAATTTTGCTGATATTCCTCTTTATTGTCCTGCAGGGAAACATCGCAACGATCAATCGTCAATCCCTGGTTGAACAAACTATCCTTCAGTTTTTCGATGTTGGCATTCAAAGTCTGTTGAACATCTTTATTATCCGCCACCAGAACAACTTCCACCTTGCCGTTGCGGACGGTCACATCCATTTCCAGTTTGCCCAGCGAAGGCGGATTCAATGTAATTTTTACTCTGCCGCCGTCGTTGGTCGCCGTTTCTTTGATCGCACCTGCTACCTGGTCTATTATTTTACCGGAGGAAACATCCTTAATTTTTTCACTGCCCGCCGAACTGCCGCCCGAGGCATTAACGCCGGTTAAAGAAATCTCTTCACTCAAATTTTCCCCGGCGACAAATTTACTCTTTTGTTCTTCTCTGATTTTAGCGGCTGATTCCCCCATAATTGTCCGCATGGCTTCAGACTGCGGTTTGTTTTCCGCCATGAGGTCAGCCGGACTCGAATTTTTTCCCGGGTGATCTTTTTTAAGCAGGAATTCCTTTATTTCCTGTGTATTGGAAAGGGACTTATTGCCGGCGGAAAAATCATCTTTCTCCTCTTGTGCACGGCGAATTTTCCCGGCCTCTTTGTTCTCCATCGTCAGTTCAGTTAAATTGGTGGCGCTTTTAGCCTCTTGGCCTGAGGGAAAGTGAGTTTCCCGGAAAGCTGCCTTCTCCATCTGCGCCGCCTGCGCCTCACTTTTCAGCTTCTGCGTTTCTTGTTCATTCAATTTCGCGGCCTCTCCGCCAGGAGGATTATTTATTGGCAGCTGCAAATGTGCACCGCCGGCCTTCGCTTCTCCGCTGTCCGTTTGGCCGCCGATGTTTAAACCCGCTTGTTTTAACAAGCCGTTGAAGGATGCCTGAGCCTGATCCGCGTCCAGCGCATCCGCCGATCCGCTTAGGTTCGGCAGAATCTCCTGCTGTTGACCCGGCTTAACATCTCCCTGTGCAGTCGTCCGTTCCTGCGTACCATTTTTCTTGTCTGTATTTGATGCGCCGTCAGAAGTTTTATTGGCCTGTGATATTTGCTGATCCAGTATCTGAAAAAATGGAACCACACCGCTGGTATCTTCTTCATCCTGTTTTAGTTTGCCGCCGGCCGGTTTGATTTTTTCTTCGGAAAGGCCGGACATCTTAAACGGAACGGCGGATTCCAAGGCTTTGTTGTTTGCACCACCCACGGATGTTATTGGTATTGTCTGTTCCATTTCTTTCGCCTTAAGTCTTTTTATAGCCTCTTCAGCAAAAGGCATGCCAACGATTGCGATCTACATTTACCATGTATTTTCAATGTATTACAAATTACATACGGTACAATAATTGTGCAGCGGGAAAATATTTCCTGCCGGCACAGAAAACTATGGTCTTCCAACGGCAAAAAAAAGCCCTCTTCATGGAGGGCTTTTAATAATCGCCAATGCCGCCGGCAGGCGATAAGTAAAATTGCAGGATATCCGGTTTACAACCTGCCGCCGGCCTGTGTTATTTCTTTGGTAATCGCTGCGGCCTTTTGCGGGGTAATGTAGCCCCAGACAGCGCCCGCTTTATCTTTCTTCATATTCATGGTTATGCCTGCCGCCGTTTTAATATCCAGTTGTTCCAGCATCTTGCCGGCTTTAGCAGGAGGAGCCGACTCGTAGACTTTGGCCATATCCTTGTATCTCTTTAAGTCATCAGCCTTATGATTTTCCAGGGCTGACGTTAATTTTTCTTCCTGACTTTTCAACAATACAATTTTATCCGTTATTTCTTTTTTTAACGCGAGCAGACGCTGCTCTTCAGCGCGCATATTGCTTTCGCGTTTATCCAGTTCACTTTTCTTAGCCGCGAGTGCCGTCGCCAGATCTCTGACTGTGGTAAAATCATCAGCCGCCGTTTCATTTACCGGCTGCCTCAGAGCCGAAGGCATTTTGCCTGCCGCCGGTGATGCAACCGTAGACTCGGCCAGCGCCTGCCTGGTTGTCAATGAAGTCGCCGACAGAAAATCCGTTTTTTTTATGAGTCCGACCACCGAAGCGGCTTTGATGAGAATCAAAACCAGGATCAGTATTTGAATGCCTATTATAATTTTTTTCATTTCTATCTCCTGCCAAATTTCAGTACAGACATTTCATCGGAATTTTTTTGTTCTAAGGCTCTTTCTTCGTCTTTGTATTCCTTTGCATGCCGCTGTTTGAGCTTTTCCATAATTTTTGTTTTTCTTACAGCATCCAGTAATTCTATTCTTTTGGTTTCCAACTGCCCGGAAACCTCTGCTATTTTTATCTTTTGCCTGTTTTCATTTTCTTTGACCTGATCGATGTAGGCAACATAACGGGCTATGTCTCCGACCGGGACGGCTTTGTTTTGCATCTTTTTTAATTCACCAAGCAGAGCGGACCATTCCTTCATTAAGTTTTGCAATTTTAGTTCCTCGAATTCAAGTTGCCGCTTCTTTTCTGAGAACTCGCCTAAAATTTTTTCCTCAACATTTTTTCTGAAATCCAAAACAGTCTGAAATCTAAACACGAACATAAGTTTTATTATTTAAGAAGCTCCAGAAGCTGAGTTTTCGCCGATGCAAAATCGACGCGTTCACCCGTATTCTGCCGCAAAAAAGCATTAACTTGATCAATCATTTTGACGGCATAATCAATCCCCGGATTGGATCCCTGCACATAAGCACCGATATTGATCAAATCTTCCGCCTTTTTATAAGTAGCGACAATATTTAAAAGTTCGCCGGCCTTATTCTTTTGTTCCTTATCAACAATATCAGCCATAACCCTGCTGATGCTCTGCAAAACATCGATTGCCGGATAATGATTGTTATGGGCAAGGCTGCGGGAAAGTGAAATGTGGCCGTCGAGGATGGAGCGCGCCGCATCGGAAATCGGTTCATTGAAATCGTCGCCTTCCACAAGAACAGTGTAAAGTCCGGTTATTGAACCTACTCCTTCTACAATGCCCGAACGCTCCAGCAATTTCGGCAACAAACTGAAAACGGAAGGAGTATAGCCTTTAGTCGTGGGCGGTTCGCCGACGGACAAGCCTATTTCTCTTTGTGCCATGGCAAATCGAGTCAGCGAATCAACCATCAGCAGAACATCGTTACCCTGATCACGGAAATATTCGGAAACTGCGGTGGCAACATAAGCGGCTCTCATCCGCACCAAAGGATGCATATCGGACGCGGCAACAACTACAACCGAGCGTTTCAGGCCCTCTTCTCCCAGATTTTTCTCCAGAAATTCGCGAACCTCCCTCCCCCGTTCGCCGATCAAGCCGATAACATTCACGTCCGCTTTCGTATTCAGGGCAATCATTCCCATGAGAACGCTTTTGCCTACGCCGGAGCCGGCAAATATTCCCATTCTCTGACCCTTGCCGCAGGTAAAAAGCGCGTTTAATGCACGAATACCCAGATCCATCGGCTCAATGATACGGCCGCGATCCAGCGGATTAATCGGATCCGCATAAATCGGATATTCATCAACAAAGTTAATTGGCCCCTTATTGTCAATGGGATTTCCCAGCCCGTCTATCACTCTTCCGAGCAGACTGTTGCCTACACCAACGGCGGCCTTTCTTCCCAGCGAAAGTATTTTACATCCCGGCCCTAAACCCTGAATGCTTTGCAAGGGCATTAAAAGCACCCGCCCGTTTTTGAAGCCGACAACTTCCGCCTCCAGAGGAGTACCGCCGTTTACCGGCATTATGCCGCATACGTCCCCTATCGAGGCAGCCGGACCATTGCCTTCGACCATTAATCCGACTATCTCACTCACTTTACCATAGATGCGAATCGGATTAATCCGCGCCAAAAGTTTTTCATATCTGGAAAAGTCAAGAGTTTCTGTTTGCATCATCAATACCGGCGAATTAAAGTTTTAACATCGCTTCCCGAATTTCTTTCAACTGACTTTCCAGCCTCGCGTCAACTTCACCGAGCATAGTTTCCACGATGGCGCCGCCTCTCTTAATGGAGGCGTCTTCTTCGAAGACTGCATTTCTCACGCCTTCAATGGACTGCAAAAAATCCTTCTTCATTTCCGTTATATAATGCAGGTCCTGTGGATGCAGCCTGATCTTCATTCCTTCCGTTGCTGAAATATTTTTCGCGACACCTTGAAGCACTCCGAAGATAACATCCTTGTTCGTCGTCACCTCCAAATTAATTATTTTTTCAGCAATTGCAAAGCTGAGCTTCAGTATCTGCTGTTCAGTTCTTGCCGTAATGTGTTTATCGATCAGCGGAATCATCCTGGTCATAGT
>DAOQVG010000140.1:0-5647 GCA_035341435.1 Smithellaceae bacterium | reverse complement strand
AGAACCTCTTTACAACCAGTTAAATTTGTTCGACTATTAACCGGACACTAATGAAAGTAATTAATATACGAATGCTTTGCGCAAATCATCAAACCCGTTCGCCGAAAGAACATTGCTCCGACATCTAAGTTTTATTCGAGTTAAATTCTAAATTATATAGGAGAATTCTTATGAAGAAAATAATTCTGGAAGGGCATTCAACGTATGATGGAGCCGGGGTTAAGCTTAAGCGCGTTTTCGCCCGTCGCCATGCAAAGCTCACCGATCCCTTTCTTCTCCTCGACCATTTTGGTTCAGACAATCCCGATGATTATATAAAAGGCTTTCCCTGGCATCCGCATCGCGGAATTGAGACAGTAACCTACATGCTTGATGGAACGGTTGAGCATGGCGACAGCATCGGAAATTCGGGCACGATAGGAACGGGAGATATCCAATGGATGACGGCAGGCGGTGGTGTCATCCATCAGGAAATGCCGAAGCCTTCTTCTAAAGGAATGATGCATGGCTTACAGTTATGGGTCAATCTACCGGCGAAAAATAAGATGATGGAGCCGCGCTACCGGGGAATACTTGCAAATGAAGTACCTGTAGTCAGGATACCGGAGGGAGAGGTGCGGGTCATAGCCGGCTCTTACCAAAATGTAAACGGCCCCGTGCGGGAGCTGATAGTTGATGTTATATACCTGGATGTCCGATTTAAAAAAGGAATGACCCTGGCGCATGAAGCCGGGAAAGGGTATAATAGTTTTTGTTATCTTATCGAAGGAACGGGCGAAGTTGACGACACGAAACTGGAACAGGCGCATTTGATATTATTCGCTGAAGCCGGAAATATTGCCGTTAAAGCGATGGAAGATATTCATTACATATTTGTTACCGGCAAACAGCTGGGCGAACCGATCGCCTGGGGCGGCCCGATCGTTATGAATACACAGGAAGAGCTTGATATTGCGTTCAAAGAACTTGAACAAGGTACATTCATCAAGAAAAAATAATAATGAATTGAGGTCAAAATAGTTTAAATTTTCATCAGGGGGAAATAAAGCGCTACTTTGGTGCCCTGTCCCAGTTGACTGGTTATCTCCATTTTTCCGCCGTGAGCTATCATCAGGTGTTTAACAATAGACAAGCCCAGGCCGGTGCCGCCCAATTCGCGTGATCTGTTTTTATCGACCCGGTAGAAGCGCTCCCCCAGCCGCTCTATTTCTTCTTTGGGAATGCCGATTCCCGTATCACTGATTGTTGTCACTATGTATCCATTCGCTTCTTTGGCGTCCACGCTTACTTTCCCGTTTTCCGGTGTGAATTTAACGGCATTATCCAGCACATTGACGAATATTTGCGCCAGCCGATCCTTGTCCGCTTTGATCTGCGGCGCTTTTTCACCAACGAGATTAGTGATTGCAATATTTTTTAACTTCGCCTTTGGCTCTATCAGCGGCAATACATTGTTTAGGGCATCGGCCAGAGAAGTATTTTCAAAATTAATCTTTACTTCGCCCAGTTCAATTTTCGATATCGTTAATAAATCTTCCACAAGCCGGTTCAAGCGTCCGGCATGCTTTAATATGATGTCGATGAACTTTCGCGCTTCCTCCGGTTTTTCAATGGTACCCTCCCGCAGCGTTTCCAGATAGCCAAGGATCGCCGTAAGCGGCGTGCGTATTTCGTGGGTAACATTGGCAACAAAATCAACTCTTACCTGCTCCAATTTCTTCAGGCGTGTGATGTCGTGAAAGACGATCATGGTCTTTTCGCTGTCCTTGTCTCCCTGAATTCCGGAAATGCTCACAGTCAGGACAACCGGCTGCCGGCTCCCCAGAGTGATTTCCCGGGATACCGGTTCCCGCGTCTGCTTAAACTTCAGAAAAGCTCTCTGCAAATCCACATTGCGGGAAACTTCGATCAATGTCTTACCGGTTACATCGCCAAACCGCATGGCCAATATGTTATTCATGGCCCGGTTGACAACTTCAATCCTGTCCGCCGCATCGAGAATCATAACTCCTTCGGTCATGCTGGCAAAAGCAGTGACCAATTTGCTGCTTTCTTCGTTCGCGAGGTGGATTTTACTGTTGAGTTCTTCGACCAGATAATTGATGTTGTCCGCCAATGTTTTTGTTTCATCGGAAGTGTTGATAAAGATGGTTCCCGATGTATCGCCCCTGCGCAGCCTTTCCGTAAATCTCTCCATGGCCTCAATAGGAGCGGCCAGACGATGGGCAAACAGCAATGCAATAATAATCGACAGGACGGCGACAATCAGCATGGTCAGTAAAAAAGAATTATATATGTTTTTAATGGTATCGTGCACGTCGTGCAGAGGCCGCGCCAGACGGACATATCCGGTTGTGTCCTGCCCGCTTTTTACGGGCACCGCAACATAGAGCATATCAACAGCGGCGCTTGTGCTGTACCGGATTGCATGGCCTTTTCCTTTGAGTCTGGATTCCCGTATCTCGGGCCGGTTCAAATGATTTTCCAGCTCTTCAATTTTTTTCTCCGAATCCGCCAACACCTTGCCTTCAGCATTGATCAGAGTGACGCGCGCGCCGGAAATGCGGGCAATCTGGGGGATCTGTCCGGCTATTGTCGCAGTCGAACTTAAATCCACCAGTTCGGCATAAGTCAACAATTGATCTCTTATTTGATCCGTCATGACCGTTTTCATCTCATCGCGAATAAACAGGCTGAGGACTGAAAAAGAGACCACAATGATCGCCAGATAGGTACCGAATATTTTAAAAAACAGGCTTCGTCTCATAAATTAACTCTTCCGGAAAAAGAAACGTTAGTCAGCAGGCTCCTCATGTCGCACGCTTTCGCCGGTAACCATGTAAACGACCATATCGGCGATGCCTTTGGCATGGTCGGAAATCCGCTCCAGATTTTTTGATATCTGGGTAATAATCATCGCCCGATGAATCGACCGTGGGTCTTCCATCATATAGGTGAGCAACTCACGAAAAATCTGCTCGTTCAGATTGTCAATTATTTCGTCATCCTTCCTTACCTTGTTGGCCAGGGCGATGTCTTCGCGCACAAAAGAATCAATGCTTTCACGAATCATGCTGCGGGCGATTTCGGCCATGCGCGGCATATCAATATAAGGTTTTAATTGCGGCTCTTCGTTAAGAATGATTATTTTTTCCGCGATGTTGGACGCCATATCGCCGATTCTTTCCAGATGACCGTTGATCTTGATGGCTGTCGTGATGAATCTCAAGTCCCTGGCGGCGGGCTGCCTCAGGGCCAGAAGACGAATGCATTTCTCTTCTATCTCCACATCCAGAGCATCGATCTGGTCATCCTCCTCCATGACTTTTTCCGCCAGCAGCGAGTCTTTCCTCAGCAATGCTTCAACGTCTTTAGCGATGGCCTGCTCAACCAGCGCCGCCATGTAAATCAGGCTATCCTTGACTTTCTGCAATTCTTTTTCATATTGAATGCTGGTGTGTCGCTTTTCTTCCATGACTGATCCTTCCTTTGAAAACAAATAACATCATACCTTTGTTAGACGACATTGCAAAAAGCTCCAGATGCAAGGCGCGCAAATTTTGAGGAGTGAGGCGTATTTTAACATACGCCGCATAGCCTGCCCCGTGCTTGACACGGGGAAAAATGCAGCGCAACGCAGCAGATGGACTTTTTCCAATGTCGTCCTTAACCAAATCTGCCCGTTATATAATCTTCCGTCTGAGCCACATCAGGTTTAGTGAAAATCTTCTCCGTTTTATTATATTCAATCAATCTTCCGAGATAAAAGAACGCTGTTTCATCGGAAATGCGCGCCGCCTGCTGCATATTATGCGTAACAATAATTATTGTATAATTAATTTTCAGTTCCTCGATCAATTCCTCAATCTTGGCCGTGGAAATCGGATCCAAAGCCGAGGTCGGTTCATCCATCAGCAAAACATCCGGTTTCATGGCCAGAGCGCGGGCAATGCAAAGCCGCTGCTGCTGACCGCCGGAAAGGGTCATGGCCGATTTATGCAGAATATCCTTCACCTCATCCCATAAGACCGCCTGTTTTAAACTTTGTTCGACCAGATCATCCAGATCATTCTTATTACTTGACCACATCAGTTTGGGACCATAAGTGATGTTGTTGTAAATTGTTTTGGGAAAAGGATTCGGCTTCTGAAAAACCATGCCGATTTTTTTGCGTATTTCCACCGGATCGACGCCGGCGGAGTAAATATTATTGCCTTCGAAAAGGATTTCCCCTTCGACACGCGTTCCGTCAATCAGATCATTCATTCTGTTCAACAGCCGCAGTAGCGTCGACTTGCCGCAGCCGGAAGGACCGATAAGCGCCGTGACATTATTTTGGGTAAAGTCCATATTGATGTCAGTAAGCGCTTTTACCTGGCCGTAATAAAAATTGACATTGCGCAATGTAATGATGGATGCGTCCGCCATGATTACCACCTTTTTCGCTTTCTCATATAACTGCGGATGACTATTGCTATAAGATCGATGCCCAGAACCAGCGCCACCAGAACCAGCACCGTGCCATACTGCAGCGGCCTCGTTTCCTCGATATTAGTACCGGCCGTAGCCAGCACATAAATATGATAAGGCAAGGCCATAACTTCATCAAAAATGGAGCCGGGCAGTTTGGCGGTAAAAAAAGCTGCCGCTGTAAACATGATGGGCGCTGTTTCACCGGCGGCGCGGCCTATTCCCAAAATAGAACCCGTCAATATCCCCGGCAGCGCGGCAGGCAGAACTACCCGCAGAGTCGTCTGCCATTTGGACACACCGAGCGCCAGCGATGCCTCCCGGAAAGTCTGCGGCACCGCTTTTAAGGCCTCTTCGGAAGCCCCGATTATTGTCGGCATTATTAAAAAGCCCAGGGTCAGGGAACCGGACAAAATGCTGGAACCGAATTTCAGAAACACTACAAAAAACCCGAGGCCGAAAAGCCCAAAGACAACCGAGGGCACTCCCGCGAGGCAGTTTATACCAATTCTGATGGTCCGAATTATCCTTCCCTGCCGGGCGTATTCCGTCAGGTAAATTGCGGAAACCACACCGAGGGGCAGGCCGACGGCTATTGCTCCAACTGTTAGATAAACCGTGCCCAATATGGCGGGCATGATTCCGCCTTTCGTCATGGAATCGGTCGGCGGTCGAGTTATAAATTCCCAGCTGATCGCACCGATGCCGTGGATTATGATATAAAGCAGAACACCACCCAGCGCCAGAGCGATAAGCAGAGCGGAAAGGCGCACGGCAGCAAAGAACGCCTGCTGCCGGATGTACCGCCATTTCATGGAATATGTTTTTGTTGCGTCCATTCTTTTTGTCAACTAATCTTTATAATGTCGCCGATCCCGATTGCCGGAACCTGTGAGATACGTAATCAGCAACAAGATTGAAAATTAATGTCAGGGCAAACAAGACCATGCCTGTGGCGAAAAGCGCCTGATAATGTAAAGAGCGGTAAGGCGCCTCCCCCATTTCCGCAGCAATACTTGCCGGCATGGGACGCACCGAATCAAACAGGCTTTCCGGAATGGCGGCGGCGCCGCCGGCAACCATGAGCACGACCATCGTTTCGCCAATAGCCCGCGACATTCCCAGGATAACCGCCGTGGAGACACCGGATAAAGCGGTGGGTAAAATTACTTTGGTT
>DAOQVG010000139.1:0-5691 GCA_035341435.1 Smithellaceae bacterium | reverse complement strand
ATAAAATTGCCTCTCCCTTATTGAAAAACATCCAGCAGTTTGATTTGACCCACCGGGAGGTTCAGATCGCGTCTTTAATCAAAGAAGGCAAGACGACGAAGGAAATTGCCAAGACATTGGGAATTGGAGAGGGTTCCATCGACACACACAGAAAAAGTATTAGAAAGAAATTGGGACTGGACAGAGCCGCAAATCTCCAGTCCCGCCTGCGTTATCTGGAAAAATAGATAAATAGACTATCTATTTGCAGCCTGTTTAATTCATTGAAATTAATTATTAAAATTGTTAATATTTACCAATTTATTTGTTCTTTTGAAGATTTAATGAATTTGCCGAACTGTATTTGGTGGGAAATCTGGTCTGGACGAAAATAACTTTCAGAAGCTTGGACGGGTTTAAGACTGATTATGAGCGAAAAAGACGAAGACATGGGCAAAGGGCGGTTTTCTGAACTGCCGGGAAGACTTCAAAGCAACGACAGGATTGTAAAATTCTCGGGCGAACGCAGGCCAACGGAGAATATACCGCCGGTATCAGAGGACGTCTACCGGATAATTTTTGAAAATACAGGAACGGCGACAGTTATTATCGAGGAAGATAACACCATTCAGCTGGTAAACGGGGAATTCGAAAAACTTACCGGTTATAACAGAGAAGAACTCGAAGGCAGAAAAAAATGGATGGAATTTGTCTCTCAGAAAGAAGATCTGGGGCGAATGCAGGAATATCACCGTCTGCGCCGTATTAATCCATCTTCTGCCCCCCGTACCTACGAATTCCAACTCGTCGACCGAAAAAATCAAATAAAAGATGTTATTTTAACCGTCACACCAATGCCTGTAATAAGGCAGACCCTGGCGGCATTGCTGGATGTAAGCTATCTCCGGCGTATGGAGGCGGCTCTGACGGAAACGGAAAGAAGGCTGGCCGATATTATCGATTTTCTGCCGGATGCGACGTTTGCCATTGATCTTTCCGGAAAGGTTATCGCCTGGAACAGGACGATGGAGGAAATGACCGGCATAAAAACCGAGTACATGCTGGGAAAAAGTAATTATGAATATTCCCTGCCGTTTTACGGGACGTCCAGGCCAATGCTTATTGACCTGGTACTCGGGTCTGCCGCCGAGATTGAAAAAAAATATAATTTCATCAAGCGCGAGGGGAGCGTACTTCTTGCCGAAGTTAACAATGTGCCTGTAAAAGGGGAATATCGCGCACTTTGGGGGAAAGCAGGGCTTTTGTATGACAGCCACGGCAATGTTGCCGGCGCCATCGAGTCCATCCGTGATATAACCGACCGCACACGGGCGGAGGAGTCACTGCAGAAAGCACATGATGAACTGGAAATTGGGGTTCGAGAGAGAACGGCCGAACTGATGCATGTAAACAAGGTGCTGCAGCGGGAAATATCGGAGCGCAAACGCGCAGAAGCGGTGCTGAAAGAGAGCGAAGAAAAATACAATCAGTTTTTTAAGACTTCAAGGGATTGCGTCTTTATAACTTCAAAGGATGGACGGCTCGTCGACCTGAATGATGCTGCGGTGGAGTTATTCGGCTACTCCAGCCGTGATGAACTGCTCCAGAAAAAAATGCCGTATGTTTACGCCAATAAGGAGGAACGGGCGAAGCACGCCAGAGTGATCGCAGAATGCGGCTATGTCAAAGAGTATCCCATTGATTTGCGCCGAAAAGACGGCAGTGTCAGGCATGCACTCATTACGGCAGTGGCCCGCTATGACGTCAGCGGCAGAACAATAGGGTTTCAGGGAACAATCCGGGACGTGACCGAGCAGAGACGGGTGGAGAAGGAATTAAGGAAATACCGTGAAGATCTGGAGAGCATGGTTGCCGAACGGACAAGCGAACTTGAAGACAAGACAAGAAATCTTCAGGAAGTAAATACGACATTGAATGTACTGCTGCAGAAGAGGGAAGAGGACAGAAAGATTCTGGAAGAGAATTTGGTCGCCAATATCAGTTCTCTTGTACTCCCCTACATAGGCGGCATCAGGAGAAACAACCTCGATGCGCAGCAGCAGTTGTGCCTGGAGGCTATTGAAAAGAATTTAAGCGGCATCGTTTCTCCGCTTTTGAAAAACATCCAGCAGTTTGAACTGACTCCGCGGGAGATACAGATTGTTTCCCTGATAAAGGACGGCAAGACGACCAAAGAAATTGCCAGAGCCTTGGGAATTGGTGAAGGTTCCATCGACACGCACAGAAAAAACATTAGAAAAAAAATGGGTCTGAACAGGGCTTGCAATCTCCAGTCCCACCTGCGTTTTCTCGAAAAATAGATAAATAGCCTATCTATAAATACCCGATTTAATATGTATTGTAAATTTACAATCCTTAGATATAAGTTTCTAAGTCTTTTAGGATATACATCTAATGCCTCAGGAGACATTTGAAAATTATTTTCCCTTTATGCCGATGCCGGGAAAGCCCCAAAAACTTCGGGGCGCTTTAAATCTAAATTAACTTTATTTTATTTTAAAACCATTTTCAGCTAATATGAAAGATGAATCTAAGACTAAAAAACAACTTATCAATGAGCTTACCGAACTGCGACAGCAATTGGCAAATTCAAAAAACTTCGAAAAAGAATTCCACAGGCTTCAGGAAAGCAATGACAAGTTCGTAAAAGCTTTCACGCACTGTTCCATCCCCATGGCCATTACAACATTTAAGGAAGGCCGGTTTGTTGATGTCAACAATACTTTTTCGAGATTTACAGGGCTCAGGCAGGATGAAATTATAGGACGTACTTCGCGGGAAATTGGATATTTCACAGATGAACAAAGGGCGATATTGTTTGATGAGATTAAGAAAAAAGGTTGTGTGGAAAACCTGGAGCTGAAAGTCGGAGCAAAAGGCGGGGAACTTAAAGACGGCTTGTTCAATGCCGTAATGATGACCATCAACAATGAAAAATGTCTGCTGAAAGTAATGGTGGATATCACCGGGCGCAGGAAGGCGGAATTTTCTTTACGGGAAAGCGAAAACAAACATCACGGCAATAGTGAGCATGTCGGCAAAGGGATTTATCAGGCAACGGTCGATGCCGATGAGATAAAGAGCAATAAAGACGGCATCCCGGGCTGTCGGGGCGTCTTATCTGATATAACAGAAAGGAAACATTTTGAAACGGAGCTTTTGCAAACAAAAAAAATGGAAGCAGTTGGCGCTCTTGCGGGCGACATTGCCGACAGTTTCAACAATTTGTTTCTGGCGATTCAGGAAAGTATTTCACTTTTGCTCCTGGATATTGATTCGTCGCATCCCCATTACAGGTGCCTGAAGAATATTGCCGCACAGGTGGCAAATGGAGCTGATTTAACGGGTAAATTGCTGGATCTTGCCGGGTGTGAAAAATATGCGGTTGAGCCCGTCAATATAAATAATAATGGATGAAGCAATAAAAGAAACGATATTCGATCACTTTTTTACGACGAATGGCAGCAGAGGTTTGGGGCTGACAACAGCTTACGGTGTTATTAAAGGACACGGGGGCCTTATCAGGGTTTGCAGTGAACCTGGCCAGGGAACAACTTTTACCATATATCTACCGACTTAAATGTGGAGGCTTTATGCAAAAAGCACTTGAAAACAAAGCGGTGAATGGCGGAGAGACAATTCTGCTGGTGGATGATGAAAAAATGATTCTGGACGTGACCAGAGAACTGCTCAAATCACTGGGGTATCAAGTCTATATTGCTCAAAGCGGTAAAGAAGCGATCGATGTTTTTACGGAGAAGCAAAACCAGATTAACCTGGTTATTCTGGACATGGTTCTGCCGGGGATGTCGGGGAAAAATATATTCGATAGACTCCTTGAGATAAATCCGGATGTCCGGGTGCTGCTGGCCAGCGGCTACAGCATCAACGGTGAGGCCGAACAGATTCTGGCCCGGGGATGCAAAGGTTTTCTTCCTAAACCATTCCGTATTGCCGAACTTGCGCAGAAGATAAGAGAGGTTCTTAACTAAAAAATGTATTTTCCAATTAAGTTCATCTTGATCGGTTTAATTAATTAAAGGTTTTTGCGCAGTGCATCCGATACGGATAATTAGAAAAAGTGCTTTTCCCGGAAAGACTGCCGATGAACGAAAAAGACAAGAACACAAGTAAAGATCTAATTATGCTTGCCCTGGAAAGGGAAGTATTCAAAAAGCAATACCTGAGGATGCGTGATAATTATGATCATAAGATCAAAGAATTGTCCATCATCAAAGAACTCATGGATTCATTGCGTCTGACCAGCATCAATGATAAAAATGCCCTTTTCCGGGAGCAGTTAAAAGTTGTAAAAAAGAATACGTCTCTGGAACAGATAAGCCTCCTGGTTCTGAATGAAGAGCTCCAGACGCTCGAACTGGTGGCCGCCGCAAATGCGGAAAAAAAAGCATCTGTGGAGGAGGCGCGTTTTCTAAATCTTGACCAGGGGACACCGGGCATTGCTGTTTCGTTAAAAAAACCGGTTGTCATCAATGATGTGCAGGAATCCTGCAGTCATGAAGAAAGGATGCGTGTTCAAGGGCAGTCTTTGCTTTGCGTTCCTGTGATGGATGGAAATAAAGTTGTCGGCATTTTGGAGTTGAGCCATAGAATGAAGAATAAATTTGACCAGAATCAGGTCAACTTCTTCAGTCTTGTAGCCAATCAGATCGGCACCGCTGTTGTTTTGTTTCGGTTGTATGCGCAAATGCTCAAAGAGGAAAGCAGACGCTTTCTCCTGAGCCGCTTTTTTTCCAAAACCATTACGGAAGAGATTCTGGGCAAGAAAGGTTTTATTAAGTTAGGTGGAGAAAGAAAGAAAGCAACTATTGTGTTCGTTGATATCCATGGTTTTACATCCATCTCCGAACGCCTCGATCAGGAAGAAGTTGTTGAGATTCTTAATGCCTTCTTTTCTCATATGACGCCGATCATCTTTAAGAACAATGGGACCCTAGATAAACTGATGGGCGATGGAATGATGGCTATTTTTGGTGCGCCCATTACCAGCGATGATGATGCAGTACGGGCTGTACGCACAGTTATAGAGATGATCAGGGCGCTTCAAGCCTTTAATGAACGGCATAGGGAAAAAGGTTGGCCGCAGCTTAGTGTAGGCATTGGCGTCAACGCTGGTGAAGTTGTTGCTGGATATATAGGGTCTCAGGATCACTTGAATTATACGGTTATTGGCGACGCTGTGAACACGGCGCAGAGGCTTCAATCCATTGCTGCGGTGGATGAAATAATAATTTCAAAAGCTGTCAAAGACGCCATCGGCGATAAAATTTCGGAGGTGGAAGGCTTGAAGGGACTGACGCCTCTACCTTCCCAGAAAGTTAAAGGCAAAGAAAAAGAGATCGATATCTTCCGGGTTGAAATCTGACAGCTTGCCGCCTAACGCAATCGGCTGTCGATCATTATATCGGGGCCGATTCTTTTTATTTTTTGGAAGTTCAGTTTTTTGGCATGCGCCAGATCGATGATGTCCAGTTTGCCTACGGCTTCAATTCCCGTGCCGATAATTTTCGGGGCAATAATGGCTACCAGGCGGGAAGCTAAATTCTCTTTCAAAACGGCAGTGATGATCTGAGCGCCGCCTTCTATCAAAATGGAAGATATCCCTCTGGCGGCAAGTATTTTAAATAATTTTTTTAAATCAACTTTACCCTCGTTGTCGGCCTTCGTAGA
>DAOQVG010000138.1:0-5711 GCA_035341435.1 Smithellaceae bacterium | reverse complement strand
AGGGCCGAGAAGACTCCCGAGAAAGATTTATCCTCCAGGAGAATCCGCCGGAGTTTTTGCACGGCTCCGTCTGGATCAAGGTACTCGGTGTTTGCTTCGGCAAGGAAATCAACGGTGTCGCCGTTGAGCACCAGACCAACGCGCCGGTTCGCCGGTTTGCCGGTAAGATCTTGAATAAAGGCGGCCAGAGCGGCGCCCTGATTGAAAATCTGAAATCCTGTTTTTCCTCCCAGGTGGAGATCGGAAATTACATATAACTCATCAAAGGACTGCGGCATTGTAGTATCCTCCTTATTAATACTTGACAACCTCGCCATCATAACAAATTCTAAAAATCTGACTTCTTCACCGTTTCTTTGTCTGGTTTATTGCTCGCCAGTAATTGCGCAAACTCATCCAGTCGGCTTTCGTGCGCCTGCGCTATCAGGTCGCCGATTCGCTCCAGTTCGGCCAGCGCCTCCGGGGAGGTGTCATCCATGCGAAACGGCCTTTCGGCATATTCGGCCAGATCGGCGTCAATCCGCAGATATTGCCGGGGGAAACCAACTCGCTGGAAAAGCTGACGAAGGCTCTTATCCACAAGAGTTGCCGACGCCCTCATGGGGATCTCGATGGATTCAACAGTCCAGCGGTGAATCTTCCAGTCAAGGGGATTGCCGGCTGCGCGTCGGGACACGCCGTTGCCGAGCGAGAGAAGACAGATTTCGGAAGTCAACAAGCCGGCGGAGCTCATGTTTTGGGCTTCTTCCAGCGCCAGGGCTGCCGGATTGGGGGCAAAGAGGCAGCCGTCGATGAGAAAAGCTTTTTCGCCTGATTCCAGTTTCAGTTCATACGGGGGAAAGAATAACGGCACCGAAACTGCGGCCAGAGCAACATCCTTAATGGACATGTCGGGATGTACCTTCTGTTTGGCCAGGTGCGATCCAAGCAGCAGCGGCTCGTGACGGGTAAGATCAAAGACCGGGACGAGACAGGGCATATCAATTTCGCTCAATTTTTTCTTTCCGATTTCCGTCAGCAGGCGGCCTTTGATCTGCGGCATCCGGTGAATGAAGCCGGTCAGAAGCAGGCTGAACAGAGGCGTCTCCGGAATGGAATCAGCTATATGGGAACTGAATTCGGGTGCAATTTGGGCCGCGCTCAGGTTTGAACCGGCGTGAAGCAGGGCCAGGACGCCGCCGGTGGATGTGCCGACGATCAGATCAAAAAAGTCGGCAAGCCGGACATTGCTGCCGCTGATTCGCCGGAGTTTCTCTTCCAGGAACATGAGCACCCGGCATGTGATGAGCGCCCGGACGCCGCCCCCTTCGAGGGAAAGAACGCGGAAGAGGGTTTGCCGCTTGCGTGCTTCGATCGGTTCCTTCAGGTAGCCTTCGACGAGATCCAGAAGGTTCTTAAACATTTCCGGGCGCCGGGACGGATCGCGGAAGTCAATGCACTGATAACGGCGGAGAGCGCGCACCAGATCGTCGGGGCCAAGTCCACGGACGCAGCAGGGAATCACCATACCGGGTTGTCCCCGAAGGATGTCGATATGAACGCTGCGCCATTCATATTCGACCCAGGGCGACTTCCGGGAATCGGGGGAAACGATAACGACGACAACGCCGCTCCGGTCGATGGCCTCGTCAATCTTCGCGCTCCACTCGGCTGAACCGACCTTTTCATTGAGATCCTCCGAAGCGAGAAACGATTTCCACCCTTCACGGTAAAGTTCGCTGCGGAGCCGCTGCGCCTCTTCGAGGTCTTCGGCGGCATGGGAGATGAAGATGTCGTATTCGCGGTCGGTCATGACCATGTCCGATAAATCCGTCCTTTCTAAAAAGGTCTATTTTACAACTTCTGAAGTGCTGCGGCGCAGCAGGTAAAATTATCCGGAGTAAATGTCAATAATAAAGATTTGACCCCATATCCCATATCGGTTACAGCGTCTTTATGTCGATTACGTAAACCTTGCCGGCATGTTTCAAGACTTCGTCATGCATGTGCTTTGTGCCGCCGGGGCCGTCGCCGCTCTCGCCGTCCCACAGGCAGATGAAGCGGACTTTGTCCGGACCCATAGACAGTGCCGTATGGAGCAGCCAGAGATTGTTGCGTTCATACGGGTCGGTATATTCCGGCGTGGGGCCGAGTTCCTGCGGCATCACCAAAAGGGTGGTGCATGGATTATTTTTCACGGCGGCAAACCGCTCTCGCCAGCTTTCCCCGGCAAAGGTGACTGACTTTTCCAAAAAGGTCGGCTCAGCGAAAGGGATGTGGATTTCCATATGCGCGCCGCGCGCCAGACAGGCCTCGGCAAAGAGAAGATCTCCTCCGCAGGCCCCGCCGCAAAGACCGATGTCCGCTGATCCCGCCTCCAGTTTGTCAAGGATGCCGCCGATGGCGACGGCGGCGGCGCCTTCCTTTTGGGCGGGGAAACGGGGTGTCTTGCGCTCCGGCGCGTCTATCATATGGCCGCTGAAGAGAAAGACGCGGCGGGGAGCAATAAGCGGCTTGTGTCGCCGGGAAGAAAAAACGAAATCGTTTTTGTTCGTCTTCGTCATCTTGTTCTCCCTTATCTCTCGGTTAAAGATTTGGCCAGGTCAATGGAATGCAGAATCCGGTAGATATCATCGACCACAACTTCGTTTCCTCTGATGGTCAACAGATTTGCCGCGGCGGCGTTTTTCAGCACTTCTTTGACTTTGGCGACGGGGAGGCCGAGATCATCGGATATCCTTAAAGACAGCTTGTCCTGCGCGAGAGCAAATTCTTTTTTGGTGCTGGAAATATCTTTCAAAATAAGACACATCTGCTGCAAAACAAACGGCGTGCAGTCGGTAACCATGTGGGGATGAATAACGATGTTGGCCGTCTGCAGGCGACGGGTCAGCGTCGACATTATCTTTTCAATATAAGGCGGCAGCTTTTTGAGGTTTCGCAGCAATATGTCTTTTGTCAAAACCGATACTTCGGTGTCTTCCAGAGCCTTTACGCTGGCGGAGCGTTTGTCGTTGGTGATGAGAGCCATTTCGCCGACAATGTCTCCTTCCGCGAGCGTTCCCAGCACAAGTTTGCCGCCGCCCTCAGCCTGTCTGTATTCCTGCACCTTCCCTTTATCAATCAGGTAGGCTTCACCGGCTTCTTCTCCCTCATGCATGAGAAACCGGCCGCTGGTGAACAGCTTCTTTTCCTGCTTCAGCCAGTGCCCGGCGATGACGCCGTCAAGATCTTGAATCAGCTCCTGCACGCTGGCATAGCGGTCTTCCTTTTTCAGCGCGGAAGCTTTCATTACGATGCGGCACAGTTCATCGGGGATGTGGCGCTCAGGGCTGCGCTTTTGCGGATGGATCAGGTTCCGCTGCCTCGCTTTTTGCAAAACGTCTTTCAGGTTTTCGCCGGTGTAGGGGGCTTCCAGGGTGAGAATGTGATAGAAGGTCGCCGCCAGTAGAAATATGTCGGTCTTCTTGTCCAGTTGTGTGCCGTCGCCTCCGGCCTGCTCGGGGGCCATGTAGGCGGGGGAACCCTGGATGATGTTTTTCCCCTTGTCAGTCAACTCCAGAATATGTTGGAGAGCCGCTTTTTGCGACGGATTTTCTTCCTTTTCCGGGTCGCCGATGTATAGAGCAAGCCCCCAGTCCATCAGCAGAACTTCTCCGTGCCGGCCGACAATAACATTGTGCGGCTTGATATCCCGGTGAATAATGTTTTTGGCGTGGGCAAAGTCTACCGCATCGCAAATTTTACGGAAAATATTCATCAGGGAATACTCGTTGTATTTTTCCTGATAAACGGCGTTGCCTTTTTTAATCTCGTTCAGGATGGAGTTAAGCGGCTCCCCCTGCATCAGCTTCATGGTGAAAAAAAGCCCCGTTTCCTCGGAGAGCCCCAGCTCGTGCACGGGAATAATGTTGGGATGCTCCAGCATGGCCGTAATTTTTGCTTCCCTGATGAAATCGACAAGAGCCCTTTCGTCGTTCTTGAACGATGGTTTAATCACCTTCATGGCGGTGGGACGATAAAAATCCTGATCTATTACTTCCAGAATCGCGCCCATGCCGCCGGAAATAAGTTTGCCCTGAAATTTGTATTTCGGAGTGTTTTTCCCCCTGGGCACCGCCCGCTGATATTGCTTTCTTTCCGCTTCCGTCAAAACCAGATTTTTGTATTCGATTTTGGACAAGTCCGGACGGGAGGGGTCGCGAACCGTTTTATCATAGGGAATGTCAATCCGGTTTGTCCGTGCCATGATCTTGCCGTTGGAAATGATCAGCGTCTTTTCAAAGTCCGTATATTCGAGGTTTTCAATGCCGATTGTTTTTTCTGTCATGATAGTTGTGTTTTATTTTAACAGCCTAATAATATTAAATATTGCCGTTTCCTGTCCTCTGCCGGCGGAGGTATCACCCGGCATGCGCCGGGCGTGCTCCACAACGGAGGTGGATTTTTATCACACGCTGTAAAATCTCCCCCGAACCCTCTTTAAAAAAGAGGGGATTTTATTTCTTGAGTCAATGATATTGATTTTTATAACATAAACCGGGATGACGCAATAAAGATTTTAAATCTGCAAATTCCGGCGCAGCCGCCGCGTCGGCCGGAATTTGCAGATCGCTGTCTGGAGAATAAGGGGTTGCAACCCCTTGTTCAATGAAAACGACCTCACATCTCAATTCCACCTCAAATCGTTATCTTCCGGTTTGTATGCTCAAGGTGTCCCGGCGACGTTCATGAGTCGCAATCCCTTCTTAAATCAGGTCGTTATCTTCAACAAGGCCTACGGCGACAGCTTCAAACATGCCGGTAAAGTTGTCGCAATCCCTTCTTAAATCAGGTCGTTATCTTCGGTTATCTGGGACGAATACAACCGCCGCAAGTGGTTCCTTGGTCGCAATCCCTTCTTAAATCAGGTCGTTATCTTCCGCAAACTTACAGGCAAAAAAGCAATGGCTTACAATTCAGGTCGCAATCCCTTCTTAAATCAGGTCGTTATCTTCTGGATAACGGCAGGTGTAGATGCGGTAATCATAGCACTTGTCGCAATCCCTTCTTAAATCAGGTCGTTATCTTCATATCAAATCTTTTAATTAAGCTTTCTGAAGATCATGGTCGCAATCCCTTCTTAAATCAGGTCGTTATCTTCTTAAATCATGGAAAAAATTAATGGCGAAGTAAAAGAAATCAGTCGCAATCCCTTCTTAAATCAGGTCGTTATCTTCAAGTTCAATGGAGATGCAACGCTTGCGCTGCAAGCAATAGTCGCAATCCCTTCTTAAATCAGGTCGTTATCTTCAGTTTTTTGGTAGCTATTATGGGAGCTGTTAAGAACCTTAAGTCGCAATCCCTTCTTAAATCAGGTCGTTATCTTCCAATGCTTGGGGTGGTTCTTTTGGTGGTGAAAGATGGGCAAGTCGCAATCCCTTCTTAAATCAGGTCGTTATCTTCGAGAAATTAGCTAAGAGAAAAGACGTGTATACTAATTGGTCGCAATCCCTTCTTAAATCAGGTCGTTATCTTCCCCGTATTGCGGCGAACAATTGGAAAATTTTGAAGTGGAAGTCGCAATCCCTTCTTAAATCAGGTCGTTATCTTCAATGGGTAATGATTTTACATATTGGCAAAAGAAGGAAATTGTCGCAATCCCTTCTTAAATCAGGTCGTTATCTTCTCAGGGAGGTGTTACTGATCGGTGCTATAGAGCCATTCCGTGATCGGCGTAATCGAGCCAGTGA
>DAOQVG010000137.1:0-5711 GCA_035341435.1 Smithellaceae bacterium | reverse complement strand
TCGTAAAAAGGCCGGATGCTGCGTTGCGCTTCATCCCTCGTCACTGCGGCGTACCTTTAAGTACGCTTCATTCCTCAGTATTCGCGCGTCTTGCCTGCGACCTTTTTACGAGGTCGTCTAAAATTGTTAATTTACGACTCACGAGTTCATCATAATTTGTAAACCATGTAATTTTTACATTTGTTTTAACATAACCGGGAACGAAGAACAATTGCAACGATGAACTGCAGAACGAAATAATAAGCGGCAGCCACCCGAACTCCTGCCGGCGGAGGACAGACTCCCCGGCAGGCGCAGGGCCCGCTGCAGCCTCCAAAGTCAGGCAAGGAAGCGGCTCGACATGGATATTATTTGACCAACCGGATACTGCAATTGAGTATTTATGAACCATCTTTTCGGCGGTCTGCGGAACAGGATTTGACCAGTTATTGCCAAAATATTTGGATAAACCAATTATATCAACCATTTTTATAATGCTTGCATACCTGGCACAAGATCTGCTCTATACGGATGCAAAAAATCACTAAGTGAAAGGAGAAAATCATAATGAAAAAATTAGCTATGGCCTTTGCTGCAGTTATGATCGTTGCAGGAATGGCGTCTTCCGCTCTGGCAGCTCCGGGCTGGGCAAACGGCCACCGCCACGACAACCACGGACGGTTCGACAGGCCGCCGCAGTACTATCGGCATATAGATCATAACCAGTGGCGGCACCATCATCAGCCCGTAGTGGCGCACAGGGCTCCTATGCTTGCGCCGCGGCCCGTTGTTCAAGTCTACGAACCACAGGCGGCAAGTTTCAGTATGTTTTTACCCGGTTTTAGTATTCAAATACGTTAGCAGTGCAATTATTTGGTCAGCCCGCGGTAGCGCCTGACCAGTGGTTTAGCAGTAGTTTAAGAGGCCGGATATGTCATGGTTCAGCCGCATATCCGGCCGACGTCAAAGAGAGCGCAACACGGCATCCGGCCTTTTTACGAGGTCGTCATGTTTTACTTTGACAATTTCTATTACAATCTTTAAAGTCTTTTCCAGAAAGTCCATTATCTCTTTTAATCATAAAAGCCTGAATAAATGAATGCCGCAAAGCTTTTAAGAAAATTGCGTTATGAAAAAAAGCTGAATTCCGAGCAGGCTGAGCTTCTGCTGAATTTGCAGGAGAGAAGAATTTTCTCAGTCCATCGGGAGCTGCGTTTTTTTCTTTATATCGGCATTCTGCTGATCATCACGGGCGCCGGTCTGACTGTAAAACAATACTTTATAAATCTTGGTGACGCAGCTATTATTTCCGCGCTGACTTTATGCTTTGCGGCGGCCTTTGTTTATTGCTTTGCCCAGGGCAGATCGTATGAAAGAGGCGAAGTAGCCTCACCCAATATTGCGTTTGATTATATCCTGTTTTTCGGCTGCGCGTTTTATTCCATGGATGTTGCTTATATTGAAACGCAGTATCATCTGCTGGGCGATTTATGGGAAAATTATTTGTTGATATCGGTTGCTTTGTTTTTCTTCCTGGCTTACCGGTTTGACAACCGTCTGGTATTGTCACTGGCGCTTTCCACATTGGCGGCGTGGTTTGGCTTTACCTTGTCGGCGCACCGGTTTTACTTCGAAAACTACTATCGTCTTTACGCCATCGCTTATGCTTTAATGGTATTATGCTGCGGAGTGCTTCTTTACCGAATAGACATCAAGAAGCACTTCCTGGACATCTATCTGAACTTTGCCGCTCACTTTCTTTGTATTGCGCTCCTTTCGGGTGTTGCCGAATATAAAATACTGTCGTTCTATTTTCCGGCACTGCTTTTATCCTGTGCCGCTCTGGCATTTTATTCCGTTCAAGTCCGCAAATTTCTTTATGTGCTTTACGCCGTAATTTACGGTTATATCGGAATCAGCATTGTGATTGTCGATCAAATCCACCGGCAGACGTTTTTCCTTTTTATTTATTTCATTGTCACGTCAATGCTGGTGATCGGTCTGATATTTAAATTATCGCGCCGGTTTAAGGAAAATCAATGATGGTTGTTCTGTATCCGCCTCAGCAGGAAGAAAATATATACATCCGCCAACAGTCGCAGGCCTGGCGGCGTTCCAGTCTGATTACGGAGGAGCAGCTGAGCGCAATCAACGAATATACGGATATTCAATTGCGTCAGACCAACCTGTTTTTCCGGCTTCTCTTTTTTGTCTTTACAATACTTTGTGTCGGAGCGGTTGTGGGATTGTTCGTCTGGCTGCTGGACTTTAAGGATGCAGATATTATAGCCGTGATGCTGATTTTCTTCGGAGCTGCGTTTTATATTGCGGCGGAATGCCTGGCGGGCAAATACCTGTTTTACCGACACGGCGTCGAAGAAGCGCTTGCTGTTATGGCCCTGGTGCTATTCTGCGCCGGCTGCGGCATTCTCCTTTCTGAAAATCATTTAACGCTTACGCAACTAAGGATAGTCGTACCTGCTTTGCTGGCGATAACCGTGTACTGGATTTATCTGCGCTTCGGTTTCCTCTATGCTGCAATAATAAGCATCATCGCTCTCGGCGTTGTTCCTTTTCAATTTAACCTTTCGCCGGTAGCGGAAAGAATAATGCTATTCTCTGTTTTGTGTGTGATATTTGTATTCAGCCTGCTTGCGGACAAGCCGGATATTGAAGACTTCCGGAAGGAGAGATACGCAAAGATCCAGGCCTGCCTGCTGGCGGCAATGTATTTAACCGTCAACCTGGAAATACTTGGTTTCATCGGATTGATCATGCAGGATACTCATGTTGTTCATCTGAATCCGCAGTTGTTTCCTCCATCAATTTACTGGTCGTCTTATGTCCTGACATTTCTGATTCCGGCAGCTGCTGTCTATTGGGGAATTAAAAGCCGCAAACGCCTCATGATAAATGTCGGCCTTGTGATGGCCTGTGTGACCCTGGCAACCAATAAAAGTTACCTGGGCTGGACGCGTTATGCCTGGGACCCGGCAATATTGGGGATTGCGCTGGTCGGCCTTTCTCTGCTTATTACCCGCTGGCTCAATTCCGGTGCAGATCAAAGAAGATTCGGATTCACCGCCCGCGATATTCTGAAACCGGAAGAGGGCGGCATAACACCGGCGGATGTAGCCGCCGCTTTGACACCGGGAGTAATTGATGCTCAACAGCCGCCAACTGGAACGCAGCAACAATATTTTAAAGGCGGCACGTCGGGCGGCGGGGGAGTGGAAGGGAAATTTTAATATCCGTGCCGTGACGAATGGAAAAGTTTGGTATTAAATTTTAAACATACATAGTCAAAGATGGGCTTGGCAATTTGCTTATGCTTTCTCGATTTCGGTACTCTATTACTTTCCTTTCAGATTTCTGGGAAACCAATTACTTTTAGGTATTCATAAATAGGATCATAATATGAAGGATGACGTGTTGGATCATTTTGATCACCGTTCGGAACCACTATCACCATGCCCTGTCTTGCACGTGTTAAAAGAACGCGATACGCGTTTTTTAAGTAATTTTGACGTTCACTTTTGAGAATGCGCATCCATTTGTTGCCGCGGAAAGACCAGAACTCCCATTTTCCTTTTACGTATCTCAAATCAGCGTCCCATGTACAACATACCCAATCAAGTTCGAGTCCCTGAATCTGAAATTCAGTTGCTACATCCTCAAGATAAAATGATGACCTTACATCATCTTTATCATCTAAAAACCAATGAATGGGGTCAACCGGTGTACGCACATCAATAGCATGAGGTTTTAATCTTTCTGCTTGTGATGACACCACAATACCATAACGTTGAGTGCCGCGTGCCTGCATTTTGAGCCATTTTTTTGCTTTTTTGAGGTCGCGGGTAATTACGATAGGAAACTTACCATTAATATTGTTTAGTGTTTTATGTGCACCTTCAATGTCGAGATCAAGCATCTGTTTTACTAATAGAGATACATTCTCGGCACGGAATGACCTCATTGACACGGAGAGGTGTAGTTCATCTTTGTAAACAAGAAATGAGTGCGCACGTAGCTTATCAATAGAATTACCGGCTATATATTCGTTATCCGTAAGGCGCGGAGAAATGTATACATGCCAATGAGGAAAAGTCCGGTTGAGCGAATCAATCCATTCCGAGATACCCGATTCACCTGTATTGATTTCCTGACCACCACCAACAAGACAAACTATTACTGCCCAATCATTATGCCGATCCATGCAAGAAATCAAAAATTCAGGTTCAGATTGACAAAAGTTCGGATTGTTTTTTTTACGTCGCATAAAGTTAGATGTTTGCAAGCTATCCCATGCACGTTGAGCTTCGTCGAACAGCGCAACATGTTCAAGAGGTGGTTTTGTCTGATCAACGAGACATTCATCACGAAAATTATGAACATTTTGAATGAACATTTTTACATTAGCCATGACTTCGCCTTTTTTTGTTTTCATCCCTTTTTGCTTGTCATGACTTAACTTGTCTCTTGTAAGAGCTTCGCGCAATACGGCGACAAGTGGTCCATTTCCGGATAGAAAGACACTATAGAGATCATTTGTTTTATCAATATGTGTTGTCGCAATATTGAGACCAACTAATGTCTTTCCTGCACCTGGAACGCCAGTCACAAAGCATATTGATTTCTTCGATTGTGCTCTTGAATGACAAATAATATCGGAAATTGTGGTAGTAGTGATATTGAGATTTATTGAACTGGCATCGTTCCTTGATATTTCTTCGACAGAGTGTCCTTTATAGAGTGCTATTGCAGCTTCAACAATTGTAGGAGTAGGGCTGTATCGACCATTTTCCCAAATCATTTGATCAATATTTTCCCCTTCGCAGAATACCAGGACCTTTACAATCACCTCTTGGAGCGTTGATTCGTTACAGGTGATCGGAAAAATAAGTTTATCGTTATGATGTGTTGTAGAAATGCTGTATTGATTAGCTTTCGCTTTAGTAGCGATTAGAACAGGTGCAATAAACTCATTATGACTCGGTTCATGAAAGTTTTTTAAATCTAAAGCATAGTCCCATACCTGATCATAAGCATATTGTGTGAAAACTTTTTCTCCAACTTTGAACTCGAGTACAAAAATAACAGAACCTATTAGCAGTACCGCATCTATTCTTTGACCCATTCGAGGAATCGAAAATTCAAGATAAATTTTGCCTTGGTGTTTACATAGCGACTTTTTAAGAATATTAATTTCTTCTAACCACGCATTTCTCTGGTTATGTTCAAGAGTAAATGAATGATGTTTTGTCAATTCACCCAATATTGCATCCGGTGACGTATCAAGAAAATTTCCGAAACAAGCTGAATAGTATGATCGATTCATTTATTAATTGAAGGTTGAAAGATAAGAACCATGAAAATATTTTTGCTTCCAGAACAAAAAGCAATGGGAGTAGGTAAATCAAATATAAGTAGTTTGTTTCTATCTATCAGAACTTATTGATTTCTTCGTATATAATCTCCACTGCTTACAGTAAGATGTAGGGCATTTTACATCTTTAATAAAACTTTGCAAGTAAAATTCAGATTGAATACCGAAGGTTGTAGATGGAAGGACGATATTTAACGGTCTGTTGCCCAAATCTCTTTGGAGCGGCCGTTGGAAGCGTTTTTGCAATGAATCCTGGCGGAACAAAATCTGTAGGGTGGATGAAGCGAAGCGCATCCACCTTATAATTTTAATTGGTGGAACCGCTGCGCTTGTTCCACCCTAC
>DAOQVG010000136.1:0-5772 GCA_035341435.1 Smithellaceae bacterium | reverse complement strand
TATGATCCTCTCCAGTATTACACCGGCCGCGGACCGCTGGAAGCGGCCAGTATGGGTATAGAGCTTGGCCCCAATGATGTTGCCTACCGCTGCAATCTGGTGACCATCGGCCAAAAAGATACCGACGACGCCTTCATGGATGATTTTACGGCCGGCCATATTTCGACCACGGAAGCTAAAGAATTAATCAATGATATAAACAAAAAGCTCGGTTCCGCCCAGTTTCAATTTTATCCCGGAGTCGGTTACCGGCATTTGTTTGTCTGGCGCAATGTCTCGGAATCGCCCGAAACCACACCACCGCATGATATTACCGGCCAACTGATCGATCCTTACCTGCCCAAAGGCACAAGGGGTAATGATATAAGGTCGATCATGCAGAATGCCGCGGGAATATTGAAAGGGCACCCGGTTAATGTGGCAAGGCTTCAGAACGGAAAAAAAGAGGCAAATTCGATCTGGCTCTGGGGGCAGGGTACAAAACCTCAAATCGTCCCCCTTACCCGGAAATTCGGACTGACAGGCGCAATGATCTCCGCTGTAGACCTGCTGAAAGGCATCGGGGTCTATGCCGGATTGAAGATAATTAATGTTCCGGGAGCCACAGGCTACACTGATACTAATTACGAAGGCAAGGCCATGGCGGCCTTGGATGCCTTAAAATTTATGGACTTTGTTTTTATCCACCTGGAAGCGCCGGACGAAATGGGGCACGAAGGCAATGCGGAAGGGAAAATCCAGGCCATTGAAGCATTCGATGAAAAAATAGCGAGAATGATATTAAATTATATAGGTGTATTTGGCGACTACCGTATTCTTGTCTTAAGCGATCATCCAACACCTCTGGATTTGAAGACTCATGTCGTCGACCCCAGCCCGTTTGCTGTTCTATCTTCCCGCAAAGAGGAGAATAAGGCGCCTGGCGTCCCCTTTACTGAATTTACGGCAAAGGACAGCGGTATTCTGGTTTCTCCCGGTCATTTGCTGATGGAAAAATTTATTCACGATTGGAGGGCATTCATTGCCTCATAATTTCACTAAAATAAGGGTGATCTTTGCCGATACGGACGCAATGGGCATAGTTTACCATACAAATTACATCAAATGGTTTGAAGTGGGCCGTAATGAAATATTGCGGCAGCTGGATTTACCTTATTCGGAAATAGAAAGGCATGGATTTAATCTGCCTCTGACTGAAGTGAACTGCCATTATTTCTTTCCTGCAAAATATGATCAGTTGCTGGTTGTCGAAACATCCTTTGATTACATAACGCGTATTGTCGTCAAGTTTAATTATCATATCTGGGATGAACACAAAAAGCGTTTGCACGCCGAAGGTTACAGTATACACGCCTGCACCAACAAGGAAGGGAAAGTACGCAGAATTCCGCAAATTATTCTTGATCTGAAAGCTAAACATAATATTAAAGGGGAATAATATGGCAGCAAAATTATCGAAGCAAGAACTTGAAGGACCGGATGTATTTCAATCCTCCATTGAAAGACTAACCGATTATATCGCCGAAAACAAAACCCGCTTTTATGCGATCGTCGCCATCTTTGTTGTTGTGATTGCGGCTGCACTTGGCGGCTACTTCTATTGGAATAATTATTCAACATCAGCGGTACGGTTGTATGCCCAGGCTCAGGACAATCTTGCTCAAAATCCGGGCAAACCCGAGGCGGTGAAAGAAAGCATTACCCTTTATAAACGGTTGATTGAAAAATACCCGCACAGCTGGAGCGCCAAGACAGCAAACTACAATCTGGGAAATATCTACTATAATCAAGGTGATGTTGATCTGGCAATCGCCTCTTATAAAAGCTATATCTTCGCAACCAGCGATGATAATTCCGGGATAAGATTCATGGCTTTGACGTCACTGGGATACTGCTATGAAGATAAGAAGGATTTTAAAGCGGCGCTTAATTATTTCGAAGAAGCTCAAAAAAGCAGAAGCAGCGGATTTGAATCAATTGCTTACCGCAATATTGCGCGAATATACGAGCAAATGAATGACAGAAAAAAGGCTATAGAGAATTATCAAAATGCTTTACAAAAAACTACGGATCCTTCCATGATTATTTTTATAAAACACAAGATTGCTTCTCTCGGCTGATTTAGAATACTTGATCTGGAGGCTGAAGATTTGAAAGAGTTAATGTCAGGGAATGAAGCCATAGCCCGTGGTCTATACGAAGCCGGCGTGAGATTCGCCGCAGCATATCCGGGCACTCCCAGTACGGAAATAATTGAAGAATTTTCGAAGTATGAAGGAGTTTATGCTGAATGGTCCCCCAATGAAAAAGTGGCTGTGGAAGTGGCCATAGGCGCGGCCTTGGCCGGGGAAAAAGCGTTGGCAATTATGAAGCATGTCGGGGTTAACGTCGCCGCCGACCCGATTTTTACGGTCAGCTATACCGGCATCGAAGGAGCTTTGGTTATCGTAACGGCAGATGATCCGTCACTGCACAGCTCGCAGAACGAACAGGACAACCGCAATTACGCGAAGTTTGCCAAGATTCCCATGCTGGAACCTGCGGACGCGGAGGAAGCAAAGCGATTTGTCAAGCTGGCGTTTGAGATCAGCGAAAAATTTGATACTCCGGTGTTTCTGCGTACGACAACCAGAGTTTCACATTCAAAATCTGTAGTCCCGCTGGAAGATCCTGTGCCTTATGAAGACAAAACAAAAATTTCCTTTAATGCTGAAAAATACGTGATGGTTCCGGCCGAAGCCCGGAAACGCCGCATCGAAGTCGAAAAACGCATGCAGAATTTGAAAGTTTTTGCTGAAACATTCAGCGAAAATAAGATGGAAATTAATAATCCGGAAAATGGAATTATTACGGCGGGAATGCCCTATAATTACGCCAAAGATGTCTTTCCCGAATTTTCCTATCTCAAATTGGGAATGGTCAATCCGCTGCCGGAAAAATTAATTCGCGACTTTGCCGCCAGGGTAAAAAATATCTATGTTGTGGAAGAACTGGATCCTTATCTGGAAGAACAGATCAAGGCAATGGGGATTAAAGTAACGGGAAAGGAAATTTTCCCCTACACAAACGAATTTGATCCCGGAATCGTTGAGGATGCCATCAAAGGAAAAGAAAAAACGGCAATTGCTCCGGAGATTACCGTCCCCTCGCGTCCACCCAATCTTTGTCCGGGTTGTCCCCACCGCGGTTTGTTTTATACATTAAACAAACTGAAGGTATTTGTCACTGGAGACATCGGCTGCTATACGCTGGCGTACATGAAACCGTTGAGCGGTGTTCATTCTACCATTTGCATGGGCGCCAGCATCGGCATGGCTCATGGCATGAGCAAGGCGCTGAAGGAAAAAGGGAAGGGGAAGATAGTGGGAGTTATCGGTGATTCGACTTTCATTCATTCCGGAATCACCCCGCTTTTAGACATGGCTTACAATAAAAGCAACGCTGTAATTATAATTTGCGACAACAGCACAACCGCGATGACCGGTATGCAGGAACATCCGGGGACCGGCTACACTATCCTCGGAGAAGGGACAACGCAGCTTGATCTGGAAGCTCTGGTCTCGGCACTGGGGATCAAAAATATAAGAGTTGTTGATCCCTATGATCTGAAAAACACCAAAGCCGTTATTAAGGAAGAACTGGCCAAAGAAGGTACCTCAGTTGTTATCTCCAAAAGACCGTGCGTTTTATTCAAACGGGCGAATTTGAAAGCTCAGGAACCCGTACAGGTTGATCCCGATAAATGTACGGGATGCAAAGCCTGCCTTGCGCTGGGATGTCCGCCGATTTCCTGGAAAAAAGTGGAGAAAAAGGAAGGCTCCAAAAGGGAAGGTGTGGCGGTAATCGACAAATATTTATGCAACGGTTGCGGTTTGTGCCTGCAAGTATGTAAATTTAATGCGATAAAGTGATGAGGCGGATTTAATGACAGTCAATGATGTGAAAAGTATTTTGTTAGCTGGAGTTGGCGGACAGGGAGTCTTAAGAGCCAGTGATATTATGTGCATGGCAATAATGGAGGCTGGTCTTGATGTGAAAAAAAGTGAAGTTCATGGTATGGCGCAGCGGGGCGGCTGTGTAACCAGTCATGTTCGCTATGGCCGGAAGGTTTATTCGCCTCTGGCTAAACCGGGAGGGATTGATGTTCTGGTTGCTTTTGAGAAAATGGAATCTCTTCGTTATCTGAACTATTTATCTGCAGATGCTGCAATAATTGTAAACTCCGAGGAAATTTATCCACCTGCGGTTAATTTCGGCGACGCCCGGTATCCTGATGACGCCGTTGCATTCTTAAAAAATAAATTTAAAATTGTTAAGGAGATAGACGCAACTGCGCTGGCCCGCAAGGCAGGAAATATTAAAGCGGCCAATGTTGTCCTTATAGGAGCAATTTCCAATTTAATGGATATCCCGGTTTCCATCTGGGAAAAAGTTATCACAAATTCTTTTCCGGAAAAATTAGTAAAAGTAAATTTAACCGCTTTCCAAATGGGAAGAGATGATTAACTTAACCCATATTTGAAATTAATATTTTAAATACAAGATATTATAAAAAATATTTTAAGTATTGGATTAGGTGAAGTTATGGCTGAAGATTATTATGAAATTTTAGGAGTCAACAAAAAGGCATCGGCCGACGAAATAAAAAAAGCGTACCGGAAATTAGCCGTCAAATGGCATCCGGATAAGAATCCAAATAACAAAGCCGCCTCTGAAGAAAAATTTAAAAAAATCAGCGAAGCTTATGCCGTCTTAAGCGATGAGGAAAAACGCCGGAATTACGATACGTTTGGCTCCGCTGATCAGTTTCGTCAGCAGTACTCCCAGGAAGACATCTTCAGGGGTGTCGATCTTGATGAAATTCTGCGCAGTTTTGGTTTCGGCAGTTTCAGGACCGGAGGTTCAAGGACAACATTTCGAACCGGAACAGGAAGGAAAGGTGCATACAATCAGGATTATGAGGATCCTTTTGCCGGCATCTTCGGCGGAATGGGCGGCGGTCGGCAACAATACACCCAGACGCCGCAAAAAGGTCAGGATGTTGAATATAATTTGTCGACAACATTGGAAGAATCAGTTCTGGGAGCCGAAAAAAAACTTTCTCTCCGGATCGAAAACCGCAATGAAGAAATTAATGTTAAGATTCCGGCAGGCATCAGCACCGGCAAAAAACTGCGATTGCCCGGAAAAGGGATGGCGGGGTACAACGGCGGTCCTAATGGAGATTTATATTTAAATATTAATGTGTTGCCGCACCCGATTTTTTCCCGCGACGGAAATGATTTATATGTGCAGAAAACCATAAAATTCACGCAGGCGGCCTTAGGCACAACAATTGATGTCCCTACTCTTGACGGAACCATCAAAAGATTGAAAGTATCGCCCGGTACTCAAAATAATACCAAAATCCGCATGAAAGGATATGGTGTTCCTAATTTAAAAGGGGGAACTAAAGGCGACCAATATGTAAAAATAAACGTTGAAGTTCCGAAAAAGCTGTCCGAGAGCCAGCTTAAGCTAATCAAACAACTGGCCGAAGACGGTATTTAAAATATTAGCCTAAGGTAAATTATTGAAGACGGTAAATTATGATGAAGTCGTAAAAAGCCAAAAGGCTTTAACATATTAAAATAATTAATTAATAGTCTATTTTCTTCTTGACTCGTTTTTGGGAAAATGGTACAAATCATTTGTAATATCAACAAGATTGCATGGAGATTAGATGATTAACGCCAAAGACCACAAACAGAGTTACTTATTCGATCCCTGGGA